>NZ_VIGC02000022.1 GCF_006569185.2 Litorilinea aerophila
AGGAAGCGGCCGGAGCAACTAGCCAGCTTTGCGCGGTCGCCCCGCACGCCGTTCAGGAAGTGTTATTCGGTTCTCAAGGATCAGAGGTGCCGTTTTGTCGATTGTTACCGAGACATATCAGCGTCCTATTTGACTTTTCTGCAGAGGAGTCATCTTTGCACTTTATTTTCAGCCACAGATAACACGGATTACACAGACAACGCCCCATGCGGCGGCGTCCCTGCACCTGTCCGGATTGGGTGCAACACGTGGGTAGGGCGGGTCTCTGGCCCGCCGTGGGTGGCTGGTTCGACAGCGGGCGGGCACGGCGGCCCGCCCCTACGGGAATGGGCGCCCTTCCGGGCACCACCGTGCGGCCGGAGACCGCACCTACGACAAGAGCCGCCATCCGCACAGATCGGACGCCACGGATATAAGGATCACCACCGCCACGCGGAGTCGGCATCTGAGGATGCCGACCCAGTCGCTGCGCAGCCGTCGCCGTCCCTTCACCCACCTGGATCTGGCACCCTCGGGCGGCTGGGAGCCGCCCCTACCGCACAGCCAAAAGTAAAAAAACGAATCGGGTGGCCCTCAGTATGGCCCAAAGGGCGCCGGCGGTCAACGCTGGACCAGGGGCAAGAAGAGCTGGCCGCCGGTGAGCCGAAGCGCCATCTCCACCCATGGCCCTGTCCGCCCCAACCGGTCGATCCCCCGGGCCCGTACCCAAACCGGCTCGTCGGGTGCCAGCGGCAGGGCCGTGGAGCCACTGGCCGGCCAGGCGCCGCCCACCGCCTGCCATTCCCCGCTGCCCCGACGGGATGCCAGCTCCACCCGCTCCACGCCGGCGGCATCGTCACTGGCCGACCAGTGGATGGCCACGCTCCCGGATGGCGCGCCCGACGGAGCAAGCGCCTGCCAGAGAAGGACAACAGGCGGCGCCAGATCCAGGGCCGCCGTGATAGAGTGGGTCAGGCTGACGTTGCCGGCCTGGTCCTGTCCCCAGTAGGTCAGCCGGTGGACGCCGGCCGACTCCAGGCGGACCGGGCCGGTGTACAGCTGCTCTCCGGCGCCGTCCACCCCATACCAGATTCCCGCCAGGCCGCTGACGCTGTCCTCGCCCTGCAAAGTCACCGTCACCGCCCCAGTGTACCACCCGTTCATCTGGGGGCCGGTCAGGATGGCCGTCACCGTGGGCGGGGTGGTGTCCACTCCCAGGGTGAAGACCCGGCTGAGGGCCACGTTGCCGCTGTGGTCCGTGGCCCGGAACTGGATCCGGTGCAGGCCGTCGGGCAGGGGTGGCAGGGAGGCAGCGATGTGCTGGGGAGCCCACGGGTTCTCCGGGAAGGAAAAGCTGGCCGTCCTCGTTCCCGACAGGCCCGGCCCTTCCAGCACGAGTTCGCCGGTAGCCAATCCACTGACCCCATCGGTGACCGGGAGGGTGACGGAAAGGGCCACGCTTTCCCGTTGCCAGCCCTGGGGCGAAAAATCTGCGCCAAATTCGGGCGAGGTCTCATCCTGGATGGTGACCTGCCCGCTGGCCGGCCGGCTGGGGTTGCCCGCCTCGTCGAAGGCGATGGCCTGGATGGCCGTGGGACCGGCACCACCGTAGGCGGGCCAGCTCACCGTGGCGTGGGGCGCTGCCGGGACGGGCGGCAACTGCCAGACCTCCACCCGATCCAGGGCCAGGTCCACCTCCCCCGGCCAGGCCACCCGAAACTCCAGCCCCCGGGGCGGTGTGAAGAGGTAGAAGTCCACGGCTACGGGGCTGTAGACGCCGCCGGAGATGAAATCGCTGGGCCAGACATCCCGCAGCCCCAGGATCTGGTTACCCAGGTCATCCACCACATCCAGGCGGGCAACCCGCCGGGCTGGCGTCAGGGTGCCCGTCATGGCGCCGGTCATGGTGAACGTCGTGGTGGTAAGCGTCGTTGTGGCGGGTGGCGTGGCCCGCAGCCAGAACAGGGCGCGGTAGGAGCGGCCAGCCGGTAGGCGGGTGGTGTACGGGCCGTACCAGACGCCGGCCTGATCCACCCCTGCGCGGGCCTGGAGGGCCTGTCCGTTGGCCGCGGCTGTGTCGCTCACCACCTGGCCACTGCCTGGCGTTTGGTAGAGGGACTCCCCCTCCCACACCCAATTGCGGCTGAGGCCGAGCCATCCCGTCGAGCGGGCATCCCCGGGGCGGGTAACCGAAATGGGGATGACGGATCCGGTGACCACAGCCGGCAGGGAGAGGGCGGGCGTGGCCGGCGGCGTAGCGTCGAAGGCCACCACGACCTGGTCCATCTGCGTGTCGGCCACCCGCAGGGTAGCGGTGTAGGTGACAGCGGCAGGGGCCGGATCCGGCCGCCAGAGGCCACCGTCCGGGCTGATGGGGTAGGTGACGCTGATGCCGCCAGGCATCTGGATGGCCAGGGTGGCAGTCACGCCGTGGGGCAAGAGGGGCCGCCAGCGCACGGCCGGGCCGGGTAGGACCGCTGCCGGCCCCAGGTCCAGCAGCGCGCCCAGGGGACGGCCAGGGTCAGTCGCGTCCTGGAGGTAGACGCCGGTGTAGTAGTGACCCAGGATCTGGCGGTAGTTGTGGCCGGCCTGGGCGCGGCGGAAGGCGCCCCACTGGCTCAGGCCGTAGCCGTGCCCCCAACGCGCCTGCCCCAGGGCGAAAAGGTCGGGCACGGCCTGGAGGTAGCTCACGTTGGGATTGGTGCGGGTCGGATGGCCATTCTCCGCGCTGTACATGGCCACGATGGGCCAGCCGAAGGGATCATCCCGGGCGCTCAGGTACTGGCCTGCGGTGGCTGCCACCGCGGCATCGGTGCTGGGATAGCGTTGGTCGCACATCATCTGGAAGTTGGCCCAGTCGGTGACGTCGTAATCGGGCCGGCCCACCAGGATCTGGCGCCAGGCGTAGGTGCGGGCGGCCACGGCCTGGGCGGCCAGCGCGTCGAAGGGCCAGCTGGCCGGCACCTCGGCAGGCACGGCCCGGGCCACATACTCTTCGAAGGGGATGACATCCACCTGCCAGGCGGGCACATCCCGGCAGCCGTTGCTGGGGTGGTGGGCCACCCGGATGGTGGCGGGGTACGGGGGGACGTGGTCGGCGCTAACCAGGTCCCAGGCCAGCTCAGCCTGGGAGAACGGGTGGACGGCATCGGCCTGAGCCAGGGACGTCAGCTGCCCCGTGGCCGGGTCGTACGCCACGACGCCGCTGGCAGCCGCCACCTGCAGGGAGCCGTCTGCCTGCCACTCGGGCGAAAAGCCCGGGATGACCGTGATGAGCTGGGCTGCGTCCACGTCCACCAGGTAGACCCGGGCCTGGGCGGCCGTCTGGGTGCCCAGGGGCGCGACGGCCACAGCCACCAGACGTCCATCCGGGCGCCACTGCAGGGGGCCCAGGTGGGCGTGGGCCTCGTCCAGGAGCACCACTCCGTCCACGGCCAGGTAGGCATGGCGGGGATCCGTGCCTGTCTCCACCTGGGGGGCCGGCGGGGTGGAGGCCGCGGCCACCCGGGCCATCCCTGTCAACAGCAACAGCACCAGCCCGACACCCACGGCCGCCACCAGCGCCACGGCCTGCAACGCCACCCCCCTGGCCGCCCGGTTACAGCCCCACCGTCGATTCACCATCACCATGCGCACCTCTTCCCGTGGGCCTACGCCCGCGACGCTCACACTTGAGCCCCTTTTTTCTGTGGGGCCACTCTATAGTACACTGTTAGCGAGATAACTGATTTCAACCACCCATTGGTTTCCCCCATTCAACCACACCTGTGACAGCCTGACATCCGCTTTATGACAGAGTTGCTCTGCGCAACAGTGGTAAAGTGGTAAATACGATGAGGACAAATACGAGGACAAATACGATGAGTACAAAGGAGAATCCCATGACCACACGCCTGAAATCACTCACCTGCGTTGGACTCATCCTGGTCCTCTGGCTGCTGGCGGCCTGTGCGCCGGTTCCCGGGGCGGCCCCTACGACCAGCGAATCGGGCGAGGGGGCCGCTGTCCGGGAGCTCCACGTGCTCAACTGGCAGGGGTACGGCTCGGACGAGCCGTGGGCCATCGAGCAGTTTGAACAGGCCCACAACGCCCGGGTCATCCACGACTATTTTAATTCCGAGGATGAACTGCTGACCAAGCTGCGCACCAGCCCCGGCAAGTACGACGTGGTCCTGCCCAACATCGCCTACATCCCGCCCGCCATTCAGGACGGGCTCCTGCAGCCCATCGACGTCAGCCGGCTGGCGGTCTGGTCCAAATTGCCGGAGCGCTTCCAGACCTTGCCGGAGATCGTCCACGAGGGCGAAGTCTACGGCGTTCCGTGGGCCTGGGGTGCCACTTCCCTGGTCTACAACACGGAACTTTACCCCGAAGGCTTCGACTCCTTGAACGTCCTGTGGGATCCGGCCTATGCGGGGCAGGTGGGCTTCGAGGACAACTATGAAGACGCGGTGATCTTCGCGGCCCTGGCGCTGGGCCTGGAGAATCCCAGCCAGCCAGAGGACCTGGACGCGGTGCGGGCCAAGCTGGAAGCCCTCATGCCCAACGTGCGGGCCTTCTGGCAGTCGGAGGATGAGTTCAACCGCCTCTTCAGCAGCGGCGAGATCTCCCTGGGCGTCTACTGGAGCGGCTCCACCTCCCGGGCCCAGACGGTCTTTGGCCTGCCCATCGCCTTTGTGATCCCCCAGGAAGGGGCCATCGGCTGGATCGACGCCTGGTCCATCCCTGCGGACGCGCCCAACCCGGAGCTGGCCTACGCCTGGATCGACTTCATGAGCAGCCCGGAGTTCTACGTAGAGTGGGACCGGGTGGCGGGCGCGCCGGTGCCGGCCAACCCCGAGAGCCTGGCCCAGATGCCCGAGGACTCCTTCACCAACACCGTCTTCGGCGATCCGTCGGTGGTGGAGAAACTGGCCTTCATCACCTACACGCCGCCGGAGGTCCGGGAGCAGTGGATCGAGCTGTGGCAAGAGGTGAAGGCCGGCGCCAAGTAAGCGCCGTCCAGCCTAAACCCAATCACAGGGCAAGTCATCTGGCATGAGAAAAGCGCCTTCCCGGTGGAGTCTGGTGGCCCTCCTGGGGCCAGCCTACCTGTGGCTGGCCCTCTTCGGTTTCCTGCCCCTGCTCATCATGCTCTACTTCAGCTTCCTGAGCGATGTGCCCTTGGGCAACCGGACCGTCCACCTGACCCTG
Organism: Litorilinea aerophila; assembly: GCF_006569185.2. NCBI lineage: Bacteria > Bacillati > Chloroflexota > Caldilineae > Caldilineales > Caldilineaceae > Litorilinea > Litorilinea aerophila. Next base: position 5,173 of record NZ_VIGC02000022.1, read on the forward strand.
GAGAACTACGCCCGCTTCTTCTCCCGGGGCTTTTACAGCCGCCTCACCCTGGATTCCCTGGTGATGGGCGCGTACACCACCCTGGGCTGCCTGCTCCTGGGCTATCCCCTGGCCTATGCCCTGGCCCGATACGTGCAGGGACGCTGGCAGACGGCCCTCTTCCTGCTGATCATCGTGCCCTTCTGGAGCAACTCCCTGATCCGGCTCTATTCGTGGATCATTGTCTTGGGCAAAGGCGGGATTGTGAGCGCCCTGTTGAGCCGGTTGGGCATTCCCCTGGAGGATGGGCTGCTCTTCACTTACCCCGCCATCATCATCGGGTTGGTCCACGCCTACCTGCCCTACATGGTGCTGACCATCTACGTTGCGCTGGATCGCATCGACACCTCCCTGCTGGAGGCGGCGGCCAGCCTGGGGGCCCGGCCCTGGCGGACGTTCCTCCGGGTGATCTGGCCGTTGAGCCTGCCGGGCGTGCTGGCCGGCGTGATCCTGGTCTTCATCCCGGCCATCGGCTCCTTTGTGGAGCCCCGGCTGTTGGGCGGGCCGGCGGGCACCATGTTGGGCACCATCATCGAGGACCAGTTCGTGCAGGTCTTCAACTGGCCCCTGGGCGCGGCGCTCTCGTTCATCCTGCTCCTCATCGTGATCCTCATCATGGCCCTGTCGGCCCGGCTCCTCGGCCTGGCCACATGGGACCGCGGCCAGGAGGCGGGCCATGGGTGACCGGCCTGCCCTGGGGGCCTGGCTGGCCCGCACCTACATTGGGCTGTCGTTACTCTTTCTCTACGCGCCGGTGCTGGTCATGATGCTCATGGCCTTCAACCGCTCCCAGCTCAACGAATTCCCCATCGTGTGGGACCTGGTCTGGTTCCGGCGCCTGGCCCAAAACGAACGCCTGATCCTGGCCACCCTGAACAGCCTGGCCCTGGCCCTCCTCTCCGCGCTGACGGCCACCGCGCTGGGGACCCTGGCCGCGCTGGCCCTGGCTCGCTACCGCTTTCGGGGGCGGCAGCTGTTGCAGGCGCTCCTCATCCCGCCCATCACCATCCCCTGGCTGATCCTGGCGGTGGCCATGCTGCTGCTCTTCTTCTGGGCCGGCATCCCCCGCAGCCTGGCGACCCTCTACCTGGGTCATGTGACCATCCAGCTGCCCTACACCATCCTGGTGGTGAGCTCCCGCCTGGCCAATACCGATCCTGCCCTGGAGGAAGCGGCGGCCAGCCTGGGCGCGCGGCCCTGGCGAACCTTCTGGCGGGTCACCTTCCCCCTGGCCCTGCCCGGCATCCTGGCCGCGGGCCTCTTTGCCTTCACCGTCTCCTTCGACAACTTCGTGATCTCCTACTTCCTGGCGCCGCCGGGCGTCTCTACCCTGCCGGTGGAGATCTACTCCGCCATCCGCAAGGGCTTCACGCCGGAGATCAACGCCATTTCTACCATCGTCTTCCTGCTCTCCGCCACCAGCATCCTGGTGGTGGGGCGGGAGATCAGCCTGCGTTAACTGGACCTGGACATGAGCGACGTACGCCTGGAGCATGTGACCTTTCGCTACGGCGATGTGATGGCCGCGGACGACGTCACCCTGCATGTGAGGGAGGGGGAGTTTTTTGCCCTGCTGGGCCCCAGCGGCAGCGGCAAGACCACCATCCTGCGGTTGGTAGCCGGCTTTCTCCAGCCTCAGTCGGGCGCTATCACCATTGGCGGCCGGCCTGTGGCGGGCATTCCGCCATATGAGCGCCACATTGGCTTTGTCTTTCAGCACTATGCCCTCTTCCCCCACATGACCGTGGCCGAGAACGTGGCCTTTGGGCTGGAGAGCCGAGGGGTGCCCCGGGCGGAGATCCGTCGGCGGGTGAGCGAGGTGCTGGATCTGGTCCAGCTGACCGGGCTGGACGGGCGCCGTCCGGCCCAGCTTTCCGGGGGGCAACAGCAGCGGGTGGCCCTGGCCCGGGCCATTGTGACCCAGCCCCAGGTTTTGCTACTGGATGAGCCCCTGGCCGCGCTGGACAAGAAGCTGCGCACCCAGATGCAGGTGGAGCTGCGCCAGTTGCAGCAGCGGCTGGGCATCACCACCCTCTTCGTCACCCACGACCAGGAGGAGGCCCTGACCCTGGCCGACCGCATTGCGGTGATGAACCAGGGGCGAATTGCCCAGGAGGGGCCACCGCGTCAGGTCTACGAACGCCCTCGGACCCTCTTCGTCTGCGACTTCCTGGGCGAAGCCAACATCCTGCCTGGCACGGTTCAGGCGGTGACCGGGGACGCCCTGACCGTTGGCCTGGCAGGCGGCGGCCAGATCCAGGCCCGGGGGGAGCAGGTGGCCGGCCGGGCCTGGCAGCCAGGGGCGTCCATCATCTGCGCAGTGCGGCCGGAGAATGTCCGTCTGGCGGTAGAGGCACCGGCCACCCCATTTGCCCTGGAAGGGGCTGTGGAGCACATCGCCTACAATGGACCCAGTGTGAACTACCATCTGCGCCGGGCCGGTGGGGACGAGTTTGTGGTCTTCGCCCAGAATGGCCTCTTGCCTGAGCCGCCTGCCCTCGGTCAGCGGGTCTACGTCACCTGGGATCCGGCCCACACCCTGGTGTTGGAGGGCTAGCACCATGGTTGATCAAGAGGTGTTCTACGAGGAAGTCCGGGAAGCATTACATCATCTCTACGACTATGACCGGCTCCGGTCATTGCATCTCAGGGCATGGCTGCAGGCTGAACCCGGCTTTACAGGTCCTCGAAGCCTAAAACAGATCCTGATCGATGCCGTAGAAGCCCTCAGGCCAGAGGCCGAAACGCCCATGGATGCACCCGATTGGCGCATTTACCAGATCCTTCTCTACCGTTTTGTCCAGGGCATGAGTACCCAAGAAGTCGCCGGTCAACTGGGACTGGGTGAGCGCCATTATCGGCGACTTCAAGCCCGGGCCATTGAACGCTTTGCCAGGCTTTTATGGGTACGGCACCTGGAAATCACTGAAGCAGGAGAGGAGGAAGCAGGGCTCCCAGACAGCAGCTGGCCGGAGCCCAAGGTGGGCTCTGACCTGGACTGGCTGCAGCGTGAAGGCACCCTGCAACAGACCCAACTGTACGAAATCTTTATTCAAGTGGAGCAGCTCTTGGCACCTTTAGCCCGAAACAGAGGTGTTCACATTGAATTCCATCTTGTCCCGGATCTTCCACTGCTGCGGATTCATCCACAGGCCATACGCCAGGCGATGGTGAGCACCCTGGCCTTCATGCTTGACCGTACACTGGCCCATCGTGTCCGGGTTGAAGCCCGTACCCAAGGGGAAGTTATCCAGATTACCATTCAGCCATGTTCCGATTCCTCCGCCCCTGCTCCACCCCAATCGGCAGCGCTATTCACAAAACCCTCTGCCCTGGAAGCGCTGGCTATTCCCCGCCAACTGCTGGACATGTACAACGGCAACCTGCAGGTCGGCCGGATTGAGTCTGGAGCCCCCATGCTCACCCTCCAAGTCCCTGTGGTCCGGCGTCTGCCCGTCCTGCTGGTCGAAGACAATGAAGATACCACCGAACTGTTCAGCCGCTATTTGGAAGGGAGCCCGTACCGTCCGGTTATCGCCAGCTCCAGCCAGGAAGCCATCTTTCTGGCCCAAAGGGTGAAGCCCAGGGCCATGATCCTGGACGTCATGATGCCCGAACAGGATGGATGGGAGACGCTGATCCTCTTCAAAGCCCATCCCTTGACCGCGACCATCCCGGTGATCGTGGCCACAATCCTCACGGACCGGGAGCTGGCACTCTCGTTGGGAGCCGACGACTTTCTCCATAAACCAGTCAGCCAGGAACAACTACTGGCAGCACTTGACCAGGTAATTCAGCCATAGCGTTGGTATCCTCTACCTCCGTGGCTCGCTCGACCGGGGGAATGGCGCCGGTAAAAGCCTGGCCCACCGCCTGAATACAGCGCATGAGCTCATCGGCAGAGAGCCCGCCCCGATGGGTAATCTCCAGGAGGCTGGCCACCAGTGGACTGCCGGAGGCGTCTTGGGCCGTGATAAAAAACACGGGAAGGTCTCTCAATTCTGGCTGTGCCCGGATATGATCCAGGAGCCAGGGCCCATCCAGATGGGGCAGGAGGACATCCAGGAAAAGCAGATCGGGTTGGCGTTCTTTCAGGATAGCCAGCGCTTCCTCAGCGCCCATGGCCTGCCATAAGATGTATTCCCTGTCTGCTGTTTTGAGCATTCTGGAAAACAGATGGCGGAAATCCCGGTCGTCATCCACCAGCAAGAGGGTGCGGGCGTGGGGAAACCGGGCCAGGATGGCCATCAATTGTGTGCGTTCCAGCGGTTTCAACAGGTAGCCTGCCAGCCCTCGTTCCTGGCTGTACGCCTCCAGGGAACCGGGCATGGCACACACGATCAGGGGTGCATCGCAGACCATCTTCTTGGCTTCCTGCAGCAGAGAGAGGCTTTCCCGCTGGTGCGTGGTGCGCAACACGATGCCCTGGATGGGTTGTGAACGGCTCAAGGCCATGGCCTCCTGGATGGAAGGCACGGCCAGAACTTCCGTATGATCCAGATAGCGCCGCAACAATCTTTCCAGCAGCGGCTGCGGTTCCACCACAATATACGGGGCGCTCTTCCTGGCCAACAGGAGCGCATCCGGGGCTGTTGAATGTCCAACAGGCGAGAGATCCAGGTCATTGTCAATGGGCAGACTCAGGTGAAAGGTAGTCCCCCGGCCTACTTCACTCTCCACCGTCAAATCCCCACCATGCAACCGGGCAAAGCGCCGGGAAATGTGAAGCCCCAGACCAGTCCCCCCCATCCTTCTTCGCGCGGATCCATCCACTTGACGAAACGGCTCGAATAGCTTGGCGATATCGTGAGGGGCAACGCCAGGGCCTGTATCGCAGACGGAGACGACGATCTGATCCCGATGTCGACTCACGCGCAGGATGACATGGCCGACTTCAGTAAAGCGAACAGCATTGCTGAGAAGGTTCAGCAGGATCTGGCGGACCCGTGTAGCATCCATAAATGCCGCCGGCAGGTCAGGTTCCATGTCAACGCGTAGGGATAGTCCCTTGGCTTCGGCCAGAGGACGGATGGACGCGGCAGCTGCTTCGGCAATTTCGGGCATCCTGGCCCACTCCCGGACCAGGCCCATGCGCCCCACATCCAGTTGACTCAGGTCGAGGATATCGTTGATCAGCTCAGAGAGATGTTGGGCATTGCGGAAGACCACATCCAGGTCGGCCAGGAGTGCAGGCGGCAGACCGTTGCGAGCGTATGTCCGGGGTGCCCGCAGGATCATTTCGGTGAAGCCGGTGATCATGTTGATGGGGGTGCGCAGTTCGTGACTGACATTGGCCACGAACTCGGCCTTGGCCTGGCGGGCCTCTTCCACGATGGCCTTGCTCACAGCCAACTTCCGATTGGTTTTGGCCAGCTCCTGGTAGGCCGCGTCCAGGCTCTTGAGGGTCTGCTGGAGTTTAGCCTGAACCTCCTCCAGTTGAGCAGCTCGTTGCCGGGCCTGAAGATGGCTGTGCCAGGACCAGAGGGTCAATGTCCGCATGGGCTTGGTTCCCTGCCAGGTGAGCAGAAAGCTCAGCCAACACAGCAGAATGCCGATCCAGGCGGCCGTAACCGACAGGTTCGCCGGATGTACGTCCATGGCGTACAGCAGCAGAGCGCTCATTACCGCGGCAGAAACGAATCCTACGGCGGGTCCCAACGTGAAGACCGCGATGGCCACGGTCAGGTGAAAAAAAAGGGGAAGAGGAGCGCTGGGATAGAGCCAGGTGGCCCACAGCCCGAGTCCGGTCAGGCCAACAAGCAGGGTGGTGGCAGCCAGCCAATAGCTGTAGGCCAGGATCCAGAAGCCAAGCAATCCCAGGCCCATGGTGGCGAGGCAAAGCACGAAGGCTGGGCTCGGGCTTGCCCCAGAAAAGGGCGCGGCGGTAACCCATGCAACCAGCATGACCAGCGCCAGGACCCTGCGCAGCATGGCCCCATGCAGATCTCCCATCACTTCCACCCTGTATTGGGGCAACTGTAAGTTGACTTGCGAAATTTCCATCACACGCTCCCTGAGCAGAAGTGGAACAAGATGGCGGCGCTGTCCATTATAGACCAAGTCCTGCAATCTGCACGACGAAAGTCATGATCAGGTCCGCATCAAGTCCGCCCGGGTATTGATCTGCCTTCGGCCCATGGCTAAAATGAAGTGTATATGGCTCCCCGCACAGCACTCACAGACATCGAAGGGTTTGCCCACTGCGCCCTAAAGGGAAACTCCGCTGCCCTTCGCGAAGTTTCAGGAAAATCTGTTTTGCCTCAATCGCTGTAGCTTCAATGGCTATCCACGCAGACGCTTCTGACGGTGCCCAGACGGATTCACGCCAGGCTCCAGGGGCGCAATGAGATGAGATTGACCACAAAGGGAGGAACAATATGGCAGGTCAAGCGGTATTTACAGGAAAACCGTTCACCCGAAGACAGCTACTGCTGGGGATGGGAAGATTCGGCCTGGGCATGGGCGCGATGTCAGCGTTAGCGGCCTGTATGCCGGCTGTAGCGCCAACAGCCCAGACCGGAGGCGGAGAGGCTCAGACGCCATCCCAGGAAGCGGTAACCATCCAGTATTGGACATTCTGGGCGGATCGGTGGGGGGAATTTCAGGGAAAAATTGTGGAAGAATACAACAGGACCCACAATGACATTCGGGTGGAAATGCTAATCGTGCCATGGGGAGAACTGGCCACCAAACTGCTCACCGCCGTCTCCGCCGGCAATCCCCCCGACTTCAGCATCATCAACCGCAGTGAGGTGGTGGAGTGGGCCGTGCGGGGCGGTGTGCTTCCCCTGGACGATTATATCGCCGCGTCGGATGAGGTGCACCCGGAAGACTGGTTTGAATCTGCCTGGACAGAATGCGTATGGGAGGGTAAGGCGTACGCCCAGCCCTTCGAGAGTGGCACCTACGCCGCCTGGTATCACATCGGTCTCTTCGAAGAAGCTGGCCTGGACCCCACGGCGCTGCCCACCACCTGGTCGGAGGTGGATGCCATGGCCGAAGCCATCACCCAGGGCACCCCCCAAGATGGCTATACCCGCGTGGGATTCATCCCCTGGGGATCCCGGCAGGACCTGCTCGGCTGGCTGGCCGGCGGCGAATGGTATGACGAAGAGACCCAGCAAATTACAGCCGTCACGCCAGAAAATATCGCTGCCATGGAGTGGGTAAAACAGTACGCGGACAGGTATGGCGGCGAGGCGTTGGAGCGCTTCCGCCAGAGCCTGGGCGGCGGCGACACCGAGGATGATCCCTTCTACCGGGATCAGCTGGGTTCAGTCTGGAAAGGAAGCTGGTCGTTGTCGGCCAAGGTGGAGTACGCGCCAGATGTCCCCTTTGATGTACGCCCTCTGCCTTACCGGGACGGTACCAGTAACGACAGTGTCAATCAGGGTTCGGCGTGTGTCCTACCCAAAGGCTCGCCCCACCCCGATCCCGCCTACCAATTTCTCACCTGGATGTCCATCCATGGCGTGGCCATGTGGGTGCCCTTCGCGGCCGACATGGTCTCTCGCAAGGATCAGACGGACATTTACCCCGACGCCCTGCCCGACAACGAACAATTCCGGGGCTATTGGAAGCTCTACAACGATGCCCTGGCCTACGCCCACCACGAGCCGGCCATGCCCGCCCGCCGCTTCTGGAACGATCAGTTAAGCGCGGCGGTGGATGCCATTGTGCGTGGGGCCAAGAGCCCCGAACAGGCGCTTCAGGATGCCCAGGAGGCCACCCAGCGGGAGCTCGATAAAGCCTTGGGGAAGGCATAAAATAGAACGGGCGATATGTGCCGGGGGCGTAGTAAATCCCGGCAGAAATTCGCTGATGATTTCCACCAGAGGGAGTGCGTCCAGAGGGCACCCGGAATTTCTGCCGTGGTATTTACGCCAGACTGTAGTAGTGCCCCTGGCACGCGAGGAAGCTGAGCGAAACCAGCCATGACGACCATCACGGAAACCCGGCCAGGGGAAAAGGGAGCCCGTGCGCGCCTGCGGCGACCATCCCGCCGGCAAATCCGCGACAATCTCACCGGCTACCTCTTTTTTGCACCCTGGATGATCAACCTGATCTTGTTGAACGCGTTCCCCATCGGCGCGGCCATCTACTACAGTTTTACCGAATACTCTGTGCTGCAGGCGCCCCGGTGGATCGGACTGGGAAACTATCACGAGATGTTTTTCGTGGACGAATTGTTCTGGACGGCCATCTACAACACCGTCTACTATTGCCTCTTTGCGGTGCCGCTGGGCCTGGCCCTCTCGCTCTTCCTGGCTGTGCTCCTGAACTACCGCATCCGGGGCATCTCGTTCTTTCGGACCACCTTCTTTCTGCCCTCCATCGTGCCGGCGGTGGCCGCATCCATCGTCTGGGCCTGGATCCTGCACCCGGAGTACGGCCTGATCAATGACCTGCTGGCCCGGGTTGGCATCCCGGGACCTCCCTGGTTGACCAGCGAGATCTGGTCCAAGCCGGCCTTTATCCTCATGAGCCTCTGGGGCATCGGGCCCACGACTATCATTTTCCTGGCCGGATTGCAGGACATCCCGGCGCACCTGTATGAGGCGGCCGAAATCGATGGCGCCAATAGCTTCCAGCGCTTTCGTCACGTGACAGTCCCCATGCTCACGCCCACCATTTTCTTTAACCTGGTGATCGGATTGATCGGCGCTTTTCAGATCTTTACCCAGGTTTACATCATATCCGAGGGTGGGCCCCTCTGGTCAACGCTCTTTTATGTGTACTACCTGTACCGGCATGGCTTCCAATACTTCAACATGGGCTACGCATCGGCTTTGGCCCTGGTGCTCTTCGCGATCATCCTGATCTTGACCCTGATTGTGCTGGTCACATCAAAGCGATGGGTCTACTACGAAGGCGCTGAGTTGCGGTGAGCTATGCCGATTATGCTGCGGAGGGGAGCCCCTCCCCAAGGGAAACAAGCCATGGGCAAAAAATCCGACGCCCTGCTGGAACCGGTTCTCCAAAGCAAACGGGTGCTGACCATCTTGAACCAGACAGTCGCCTACGCCGTGTTGATTGGCGCGGCCATCGCTTTTCTTCTACCCCTGGCGTGGATGATCAGCACGTCCCTCAAGCCCAAGGAGCAGATCTTCACCTATCCGCTGATCTGGCTCCCCGATCCGCCCCAATGGGCCAACTATTCCAAGGCCCTCAACAACCCTTCATTCAAATTTCTGCTCTTTCTGAAAAACAGCCTGATCTATGCCGGGCTGTCCACCGTGGGGATCGTCATTTCCTGCTCTTTTGTGGCCTACGCCTTTGCCCGACTCCGCTGGTGGGGGCGGGACTTCTGGTTCGTGGTGACGCTGAGCACCATGATGATCCCCTATCCGGTGACCCTGATACCGCTGTTTCTGGTCTTCAAGCAGTTGGGATGGGTGGGCACCTTCAAGCCCCTCATCGTGCCTAACTTCCTGGGAACCGCATTCTTTATCTTTCTGCTGCGCCAGTTTTTCCTGACCATCCCCCTGGATCTCTCCGATGCCGCCCGCATCGACGGCGCCAGCGAACTGGGGATCTTCACCCGCATCGTCCTGCCCCTGTCCAAGCCAGCCCTGACGACGGTGGCACTCTTCACCTTCCTGTTTACCTGGAATGACTTCCTGGGGCCGCTCATCTACCTGACCGACGGCAGCAAGTATACGTTGGCGGTGGGCCTGGCAGCCTTCCGGGGCCAATACCGCACCCAGTGGGACCTCATGATGGCGGCCGCCACTGTGGTCACCCTGCCGGTGGTCATCCTGTTCTTCTTCGCGCAACGGCAGTTCATCCAGGGTATTACTCTGACGGGCATAAAGGGCTAAATCAGGCCACGTTCGGATGCCTGATGGAATATATTTCAATCGAATCTGGAGCTAACACCATGGGTGAGCACGCTGAGCACGTTGACATAGCAGCCTGCGGAGAGCTACGCTGGTGGACGGGCGGGGAGCGACACGACCTGCGGGTACACCCGGTGGAACGAGACGCCCAAGGTTGCTGGCGTCCTGGCCAGGACCCTCAGACGGGTCTATGGCACCTGGGCCTGGAGTGGGACGCTCCACGGGACATCCATAGTGTGGCTGTCGAATATGCCCACCAACCCCCACTCGGCCTGGAGGTCCACTACTGGCGCATGCACTGGCCCACCCCTGCCCCCGAACGGCGACCCGGTGCCCGTCGTGGCTGGATCGGACGGGACGACCCCTGGCACGGCCGCTGGACCCGGGTCCGAGGCGAGTACCGCCAGCATGGCCACACCGTCACCGTCCACTTCGACCCTATCGATCTCCCCGAGCTGGGACGGGAAAGTGGGGCGCAGTTGGAGGAGGCCGAAAATTACCTGGCCCCTTTTCGACGCACCCTCAAGCTGCGGGTGGTAAGCGGAGGAGACGAGGCCCCCCAGGTGAAACGGATCCAGGTCTTCTCCACGGCCCGATGGGCGGAAGGAACCATCGCAATCATACGGGTGGATGGGGGGGAAGTGGACGGCTTGCAGGTGGAGGCCTTCAACGGCGAGGTTCTGGAGTCCACAACCACGCCGGACGGGCTACAGCTGCATCTGCACCATGCCAGCCGCGCCACCACCCCTGGCGACGAGACCCTGCTCACCCTCCGCACACCAGAGCATACCTTCACCTTTCGGCTGAGGGACCTGGAGTCAGGGCCGCTCTACCTTCCCGACTACAAGGTCTACATTGCCCGCCCCGGTCATCCCCATTTCGCCGACTACCTGCGCCAACTGGAGACCAAACCCAAAAACCTCTACGACCGGGTGGAGGACGAGCCCGAACAGAACCTGGCCCGGGCCATGGCGGAGATCCCGCCCCTGGACGTGACCAAACAGGCCCCCTTCGGCCGCTACGTGGCGCTGGGCATCGACGGGGGCAGGCAGGAATGGGCCTTGCGCTACAACGGCGAGCTCTTCGCCGACAAGCGAGAGTTGAAGCTGGCCGGGCGGGATGCGGCTCGCCTGCTGTGGCCCGGCCAGCAGCTGCGCTTCCGCTTTGGCAGCGGTGACCCACCCGACTTTCGCGAAGGACGGAAGGCGACCCAGCAGAGCCGACTGGAAGGGTGGCTGCCGGTCTTCACCAGCCGGTGGCTGGACCGGGAGATTGAGTACGAGCAGACCGCATTTGCGGCGCCCTTGGCAGGCCCAATGCAGGCGGCCGAAAGCATTCGCGGCGACGAGGACGTGGTGGCCCTGGTGCGTTTCACCCTGCGCAATACCACCCATGGCACCAAACAGGCCCTGCTCTGGACCGTCATTGCCCCCCACGAACAGGTGGAACTCCGCGATGGCCTGCTCCTGGGTCTGGGTCGGGTGGTGCCGGACGTCCCGGTCCAGCGACAGTGGCAGGTGGACCCCTATCCTACCCCCTACCTGCGCAGCGCCATCGACATCCACGGCCGAGGCCACCTCTCGGCCCTGCCGCTCCCGGAGGAGGTTGCCGCTCCAGCGGCAGTGGCTACGGCTGTACTCTACCGTGTCGAGCTGGCCGGCGGCGAGTCCCACTCTCTCACCTTCGCCTTTCCCTTTGTCAGCCTGAGCCAGCAGCACGAATGGCAGGCTGTGCAGGCCCTGAAGTTCGACGAGAAGCTGCAGAATGTCATTCATTACTGGCGGGAGCTAGTGGAGACCGGTGGCCGGATGGAGCTTCCGGACAGGGTGTTGAGCGATTTCCACAAGGCCGTGCGGATCCACGTGGCGCTGACGGCGGATAAGGACCCGGCCAGCGGCCTCTTCGTGGTGCCCGCCGCCACCTGGCGCTACGGTGCCTGTGGCAATGAGGCCTGCTGGCAGATCACCATGCTCGACCAGGCCGGCCATCACCGTCGGGCTGAGGCCTACCTGGAAACCTTCCTGGCCACCCAGGGCACCATCGGCCCTGACGGCCTCTTCGCCAGCAAGGAGGGTGCCTTCCAGGGGCTGGACCTGGACGACGGCCAGCCTATCTGGAGCCATTTTGGCTACAACCTGGACCATGGCTACATCATGGAGTGTCTGGCCAACCACTATCGTTACACCGGCGACACCCGCTGGTTGGAACGGGTCTCGCCCCACCTGGTAGCCGCCTGCGACTTCGTCATCCGGGAACGCCAGGCCACCCAGGTAACCGATGACCAGGGCGAACCCGCCCTGACCTGGGGCCTGTTGCCGCCTGGCCATCTGGAGGACAATCCGGAGTGGCGCCATTGGTTTGCCGTCAACGCCCACGCCTATGCCGGTCTCCAGGCCATCGCGGACGTCTTGGCCGACATCGACCACCCCGAGGCCTCCCGCTTGGCAGAGGCAGCGACCGCCTATCGCGACGACATCCGCCAGGCGGCCCGACGCAGCATGGCCCTTGCCCCGGTGGAGCGCCTCTCTGACGGTACAGCGGTCCCCCATATTCCCACCCGGGCCGGCCTCCGGGGCCGGGAGTGGGGGTGGTTCCGGGAAGCGGCCTATGGTGCCCTCCACCTCATGGAATGCGGCGTCTTCGAGCCATGGGAACCGGAGGTGACCTGGCTCCTCAAGGACCTGGAGGACAACCTCTTCGTCAGCCGCGAATGGGGCCGGCCGGTGGACCGGGAACGACACTGGTTCAGTCACGGCGGCATCACCATCCAGCCCAACTTGATGGACCTGGCCATCGACTACCTGCGCCGCGGTCAGATCAAGCACGCCCTGCGCGCCCTTTTCAACAACTTCACCAGCAGCCTCTACCCGGATGTGCGGGTCTTCACCGAGCATCCGGTGGTCGAATTGGGCCATGGCGTGGGCCCGTTCTACAAGACGCCGGATGAGTCCAAGTCCCTGATCTGGTTGCGGGCTTTCCTGTTGCGGGAAGAAGGGGAGACGCTGCACCTGGCCCAGGGCGTTCCCCGCGCCTGGCTGGCTCCGGGGCAGCATTTTGGCGTACAGGGCATGGCCAGCTTCTTCGGCCCGGTGAGCTACCAGGTGGAAGCCGGCGACACCGAAATCACCGGGCAAGTCAGGTTGACCGCAGGCCGTTTGCCGCAAGCCCTGCACCTGCATCTCCGGCACCCAGAACAACGGCCCATCCAGGCCGTCACCGTCAACGGCCGACCCCACGCCGATTTCGACCCGGCCGCTGAAGTCGTGCGCGTCCGCCCTGTGGAAGAGAACCTACTGGTCCAGATAAGCTACTGAAGAGGAAAAGCATCGGCCATGGATAGAAAGAAAGCTTTGATTTCTGGCGCTTCTTCGGGCATTGGCAAGGCAACAGCGATCCGGTTCGCCCAGGAGGGATATGAGGTCTGTCTGACCGCACGGCGGGAAAAGGAGCTGCTGGCCGTGCGGGATTTGCTGCCGCCAGGGGAGCATCTGGTCTGTCCTGGAGACTACAGCGATCCGGACGTGGTCGCCCAGATTGCCGCCCAGGTCCAGCGTGCCTGGGGACGGTTGGACGCTCTGATCAACTGTGCCGGTGTCTTCATACCGGGCCATGCCGTCGAAACGCCGCTGGATGCGTGGCGCAGGCCCCTGGACATCATGGTCAACGGAGCCGTACACCTGACACGCCTGGCGGTCCCCCTCATGTCCCATGGAGGCCGGATCGTCCACATCACCTCTATCCATGGAGAAAGGGCCGAGGCACGGGCCAGCGCCTACGCCATGGCCAAGGCGGCCTTGAACCAGTATTGTCGCTGTCTGGCCGTGGAATTGGCAGATCGGGGCATCCTAGTGAACGCCATCGCCCCTGGCTTTGTGGACACCCCCATGAGCGTCATCGACGGCGTCAACGAGCTGGAAACCGACTGGTTTCGGCAAAGTTACGTGGAGGGCCACCACCTGCCCTTGAGGCGGCCTGGCCGCCCAGAGGAGATCGCGGGCGTTGCCTGGTTTCTGGCCGGACCTGATGCTTCCTACATTACCGGCCAAGTCATCACCGTCGATGGCGGTCTGACCATTACCTTTTGAATTGAACGATCTGTTCCTTGTCCGCCTGCGCCTGGCCATGGCACAGATGAGGCACGCGGGGAGCCGATTCGCATGACGGATTAGCTCCCCGCGCGGTATGTTTTATGGGCACCTTTCGCCTGAGCGTCTCTTACACACCACTGCCCTCCACCTGGGGAGAAGCCAGGGAGAGGCCTTTGGCCTGCGCCTGGACGTTGACGCCCTTCACCAGCAGCCACAGGGGGAAGGCGATCTCGGCGAGGGCAATGGGCAGGGCAAAATAGACCGGAGTCGTTTCGTAGTTGGCGAGGAACAGCAAGGCAAAGCTGTCGAAGAGGTAGCCGAAACCCGCCACGATGAAGAAGACCCCGAGCACCCTGGGCACGTAGCCCGACTTGACGATCAGGTAGCCAAGGGCAAAGACGTGGATGGTCAGGAACGCGATGCCGATGGTGAAGCCATAGCTGTGGGCTTCCAGAAAGAGCGACACCAGTGCGTCCACCTGCGCTTTGGTAAAGACGGCGACATAGTCCGGCTCACCGATCAGCAGCAAGACGAAGAAGTAGTTCAGCAGGTTGATGCCATGGATGGCGGTCATGGTCAGCCGGGAGACCGCCGCGGTCAGGGAAATTGTCCGGTTGACCGTGCGAAACAGGCTGTAGAGGATGACCGAGAGCACGATTTCGCTCAGCAGGACCACGAATTCGCCGCCGATCGCGGCACGGAAGAGCGAGCCAGATGACGCGATGTTGGCGACGGTGGCGGCCGCGTCGCCGGGGACAATCAGCCGGGTGGGGACATACATATGGGCGACGATCGCGGCCACGGTGATCACGAGATACAGAACGCCGGCGACTCGGGCAGCCTTGCCCGGGGAGATGTCTGCAATGGATCGGGTCTGGTCGGTCATGGGTATTTCTCCTGTTGGGTTGAACGCTCAAGTTGAATCGACAAACCGCTATGGGTGATGAACTTCAGTGCAGGTGACCGAGAGCAAGGGCATGCCCAGGTCCCGCACCTTCCGCAGTAATCCATGCAAGTCCGCCTGGTCGACCACCGGCCCGGTCAAGAGGGTCTCGCCGTTCTCCTCCAGGGTGATGCTCATCCCCTCGAACCAGCCGGCCCACCGGTCATCGAGATGTCCTGCGATGCGAATTTCATAGATCCCTGCTCTGTCATGGTCCTCGCTTGAACGGCGTTGTTGCCCCATCCTTCACCTCATTCTGTGCGCTATTCTGTGCGTTGTTTGTGTGTCGGTGAACTCTATGACGGCCCGGTCCCACCCGGTGATGGGGCCGGGGACTACCTGTCGTCCCGGGCATTGCGGACTGCTATGGATGAAATAAAACGGGAGAAGCCCCAGAAAAACAGGCCAAGCCCTGTGAAAAATAGCCCGATGCCAAACGGCGAGCCCCAAGACAAAACCACATAAAGCACTTCCATCTTTTCCCCCTTCAAACAATACAAATTGACATACGAAAACCGAATATCAACACCTGTTACGGCTACCCTTTCAAGACGCCCCCAGCATCCCCCGGCATGGGGTAAGGTTCGGATGCTGTCTTGTATGGCCAGCCGTTCCGCCCTGCTCCCCCATTGGTTACCCGCTGGTTTGGTCCAAAACGATCACCACTTTTCCCTTGGCATGCCCCGCTTCCAGATAGCGGATAGCATCGGGAACCTGGCTCAGCGGGTAGCGCCTGTCGATCACCGGCACGACTTTGCCAGTTTCGAGCAGCTCTTTCATGAAGACCAGATCCTGCTGGGTGGATTTCACCAGCATGTTCCCCATCTTCTTGCCCCCCTTCTTTGACTTCAACGGTCCCAGCAACATGGCCTGGAACATCTGGGCCATGGTGCCGCCAGTCATGACATAGATTCCCTGTGGGCTCAATGCTCGCTCGTAGGCGGAGAGAGGCTGATAGCCGTTGGCGGCCAGGATCAGGTCATAGCGTTGTCCGTTTTGGGTGAAGTCTTCCTTGGTGTAATCGATGACATGGTCAGCCCCAATCGAGCGCACCATTTCCATTTTGCGTGTACTGCACACGCCGGTAACCTCAGCGCCCAAGGCTTTGGCGATCTGTACCGCATATGTCCCCACCCCGCCGGATGCTCCGTTGATCAGCACCTTCATACCCGGGCGGATCTGCCCGTGGTCCCGCAGGGCCTGGAGGGCGGTGACGGCGGCCACGGACACAGCCGCGGCTTCCTCGAAAGTCAACCCCGCCGGTTTGTGGGCCAGCCGGCTTTCGGGGGCTGTTGCATATTCCGCAAAGGCCCCAAACCCGCTCCCGGACAGATCCCCGAAGACCTCATCACCGACCTGAAACTGCGTGACATCCTTGCCGATGGCTTCTACCGTGCCGGACACGTCCGAGCCGAGGATGGGATGCCTGGGGGCCGTTAGCCCGTACATCAGCCGGATCAGGAATGGGTCCGCCCGCAAGAGATGCCAGTCTCCAGCGTTGACCGATGCTGCGTGGATGCGGATCAGAACTTCGTCTGCTTCAGGGGTGGGTTTTTCAACTTCCCGTAGCTCGAGAACATCGGGCGATCCGTACTTTGGGGCAAAAATGGCTTTCATATCTATTCCTCCTTGCTGTTGCTTCGTTGCCTTGCTGCTACGGTCCAAGCATAGCGGCAGATGTGGTGAGGCGTCCTCACATCATCTGGTGATTCAGGTGGTGATTGATGTCATCGAGCAAGCGGCATGATACGAGGGCAAGAAAAAGCCCCGGCAGGGGAATCCATTTCCCTGCCAGGGCCGGGGTAAGTTAGAAAGTTGGGAAGAGCAGATCAGATCAAACCGAGATCCTGCGCCCTGTTGATGGCCGCCCGTCGGCTGTTCACGCCGAGCTTGCCGTAGATGTTCTTGGTATGGGTGCGTAGGGTGTTCAGGGAAACCACCAGCTCCCGGGCGATTTCGGGGCCGTTCATCTCGGTGACCAGCAGTTTGAGGACATCAAATTCCCGGTCGCTCAGCGGGTCGAGCAATGGGGGGTCCACCGGGGCGCCGGCCGTCGGCGCACCCATGGCCGCCCGCAACCGGCGCACATAATTCGACGAAATGCCTGCCTTCGCCGCCTCGGCCAGCAGCGCGGCCATGGCCGCACCGTGGCGGACGAAGACCTGCACATAACCTTCCGGTTCGGCCAATGTCAGCGTCCGTTCCAGTGCGGACAGGCTCCCGGGAATGTCATTCTGGGCATGGTGGGCCAGGGCCTGGGCGATCCCGATTTCGATGACGCTGCCCGTTCGTCCCCCCGCCTCCGCCGCGCGGCCCAGGCGATCCAGCAGGGGGAGCGCCGCGCCATGCTTGTCCTGGGCCATGAGGAGGTAGGCCAGGGTCAGGTGCTCGAACTCGCTCAGGAAGCTGATCTCGTCGTCGAGGGACAGCCCCCGTTCCCGCGCCCAGGCCAGGGCTTCGGCCAGACGGCCTTGGGCCAGCCACACCCGGGCCCGCATGGCCGGGATGGGCTTTACCATGGGGACAGGGGAGCGCAGGTAGTGGCGCTCCGCATCATCCAGCAGGAGTAGCGCGCTGGCGTGGTCCCCCTGGTCCAGCATGGCCTCTGCCCTGGCCCGACGCACGCGAAAGGGAAAATCGCCCAGCCCCGCCGGCTCGCCAAGGGCTTCGCACCGCTCCATCTCTTGCCGGGCGGCGTCCAGCTTGCCCTGCTCTCGGTAGATCTGGCTCAGTCCCAGGTGGATGTCGGCTGTGCCTGGCACCGCTTCGCCCAGTTCCTCGCCCAGCCTTTGGGCCAGCCGGGTTGCCCGCTGGTAGATGGCCGTGGCCTCCCGCAAACGCCCCTGAGCCACCCGGATGTCTGCCATGCCATAGGTGCCGCTGAGGGCGAAGATCTCGTTGCCCATCTGGGCGAAGCAGTGCATGGCGTTGGCCAGGGAGTCATGGGCAGCATCCAGATCGCCCATGGCCCATTCGGCGAGCCCCCGCAGCGCGCCCGCCTGTCCGCGCGTCAAGTAGTCGTCTTCGGGCAGCAGATCCAGAGCCTGGCGGGCGTGGACCACGCTGCCAGGAGTGTCGCCCAAGGCCTGGGCAATGTAGGCACGGGCCGCGGCCATGGACGCGGGCAAGGTGGCCAATTGCTCCGGATCCGCAATGACCATCTGCGCGACGGCGCTCTCCAGACAGCGCTCGGCCTCGTCTAGCCGGGCCAGACCGCCCTCCAGCTCACCGCCGTTGAGCAGGGCCCACGCATACGCCACACTGAGCACCGGCCTGGCCCGAATCACTTCCTCCGGCAATTTGCCGGCCCACGCGATCCAGGCGTCCGCCTGGAACTGCCCGTCCATGGCCGGCCACGCCAGCTCGATAAGCCCGGCGGCGCGCGGCCAGTCCTGGGCGGCCAGGGCGTGACGGATGGCCTGGGCCGGCAGGTCGTGTTGGGCGTACCACCCACTCGCCCGCCGATGCAGACAGGGCAGCCGGTCCGGCCATTCTCCCTGGGCCCGGACGAGCAACATCTCGGCAAAGAGGTGGTGATACCGATACCAGCGCCGCTCATCGTCCAGGGGAACGACGAAGAGGTTGCCCCGCTCCAGGGTCTCCAGCATCTCCTGGCCGCCCTCTTGCCCGGTGACCGCATCGCACAGGGGGCCGCACAGTCGGTCCAGGATGGCGGTCTGCAGCAGGAAGGTGCGGATGGATTCGGGCTGCCGCTGCAGCACCTCCTCCACCAGGTAGTCCAGCACGAAGCGGTGGCTGCCGGTGAACGTCTGGATGAATCCGGACGGGTCGGCGCGGCCCTGCAGGGAGAGGGCCGCCAGTTGCAGGCCTGCGATCCAGCCTTCCGTGCGGGCTTCCAGGGCCGCGACGGCCTCGGCCGACAGAGCCAGGCCCATGGCCTGGTTGAGGAAGACGGCCGCCTCGTCTGGCGTGAAACGCAGGTCCCGGGCCCGCAGCTCGGTGAGCTGGCCCCGAGCCCGCAGGCGGCTCAGGGGCAGGGGTGGATCTTCCCGGGTGACGATGACCAGGTGCAGGGTGGGCGGCAGGTGCTCCAGGAGGAAGGTGACGGCCTCATCCACGGCCCTGGAGTGGATGGCGTGATAGTCGTCCAGGACCAGGACGGCAGGGTTGGGCAGGTCGGCCAGCCGGTTGACCAGGGCGGTGAGCAGGGGCTCCATGGGCGGCGGATGGGGCCCTCGCAGGACCGCGGCCAGCCCCTCGCCCACGTGGCCGGCCACGGTCCCCAGGGCGGCCGCCAGGTAGGCCAGGAAGCGGGCCAGGTCGTTGTCCGCCGGCTCCAGGGAGAGCCAGGCCACCGGCGGCCCGGGCTGGTCCGGGGTGGGGGCCAGCCAGGCGGCGGCCAGGGTGGTCTTCCCGAAGCCGGCCGGCGCAGAGATGAGGGTCAACTTGCGGGCAAAGCCCGGGCCGGGGTCATCCAGCCCCTGGCGGAGCTGCGCCAGCAGGCGGGGGCGGTGGACTGCGTTGGGGCGGGGTGTGGGCATGAAGAGCTTCGTAGCCAGGATGGGAGCAGACATGGGGCAGGCGCTTTCAGGCAAAGGGTGGGGACGACCTGTCCAACCACCCGGGCAGGGGAAGCCGGCCGTGCCGGCATCCGGACCCCGGCATCTTACCCCATCGGGGCGGTTCCATCAAGCCTGGGATGCGCCTGGGGTGTTAGGGTATAGAATGCGTATCCGACCTACTTCAACGATGACGATTCCATGACTAATCTTTTGGCAGCGTAACCGAGCGCTGCCAGAACGTCTTCATGGGTGATCCCGTATTCTTCCGCTACCTCGTGAACGGCCATGCCTCCGGACAACTCGGAATGGTCAAGGTCTGTTTTTGGCCGCCAGGGCTTAACCGTCGTAACTTGACGTGACTACCACTCTGCGCGTGCACGGCGAATCCGAACCCCTTCAGGATCCCAATCACCTCAGGGCCGGAAAGACGGCGCAATCTAGGCATAGACCGGCTCCATCTCCATGGTTACGACCACGGGAGCGTGTGGGGCCAGTCCCAGATCGGTCAGGTTTTCACCCTCCAGGTGAAGTTGGATGGCCTCGCGAAGATTTCGCACCGTTTCGTCCAACGTCTCGCCCTGGGTGACGACGGCCAGGTTCAGACATTCAGCCACGTAACCCCGTTCTTCCCCCGGGTAGATCACAGCCTGAATTGTGTATCGCTGTTTCATGGCAATCTCCGTGCTGATGAACTCGCGGGTCGTTTGGATGACCCAGTTGGATTCTATGACTTCCCTGCAACAAGGGGTTCTAACACCGCGGAAACGCAGAGGGCGCAGCGGAAGACCGGAGAAAACTCAGCGTGCTCTGCGTCTTTGCGGTGTTCTTGTCGTGAAGTCATTATATATCACCACTGAGCGGAAATTCCAGCCAGTCCGCCCGGCGCCCAGCTGCGGGTACAATGCCGCTCATGCCCTGGCGTCTATGTTCGGTCGGAGGGCCAGATCAATTTCGTTGCTCATACAGGACAATTCCTTCGCGCACGGCTGTGGTGATGAAGGCGTTGGGTACATCACGCCATGCGGCTACCTCTTCTGGGGTCCACACCAGAATGTCTTTCTGCGCCAGACCGCGCAATGCCCGGCGATAGCGCGCTGCCCGGCGATGGCGCGGTTGGTCGGATGGCTCAATTAACAGCAAATCATAGTCACTGTCCGGATGGACCTCACCACGGGCGCGTGAACCAAACAGGATGATCTTCTGTGGGTTACCGATGCGCCTGATCCGCCGCACCATCTCTTGAAGCGTATCGTCCGATTCTATCTGTCGCGATAGTTTGGATTCGCTCATGGCATCTATGACTCCACGAAGGAAACCGCACCCGCCGCCAGAGCGCCGGGGCGCGGTCAGGACCGTTGCAGCCGATCCAGGCGCCTGCGCAGGCCATACCGGGTTGGATACCGCTCGCGCAGCTCGGCAATCCGCGCCTGGAATTCGGCCGTGCGGCCCTGGTGGTCCGCCAGAGCCTGCAATTGGAAGAGCCGGTCGAGGGCTGCGTCGTAGGAGGCGCTCGTTTTCGCCTCGATAAGGGCCATTACCTCCTGCCAGATTGCGTCCTCCCGCGCGGCCAGGGCCTGCAACTCCTGGAGACGTTTCGCCTCCGCCTCTTCCCTGGCCCGCTGCTCTGCTTCCTGACGCAGTTGTTCGGCGCGCGCCTGGAGCTCGCCCCACGTGCGCCGGGGTCCCGGAGTCTCCGGGGCAGCGGTGCCCATAAGCTCCTGCAGGCGACGGTTGAACTTCACGGTGAGATGGGGCTCCCCGAGCGCCAGGCGGATGAGGAAGTCGTTGCGTTCTTCCGGCGAAAGGCGAGCGATGGCTTCTTCCACAGGGACGGCTGGACTCTGCCCCAGGGGCGGGCTGGCCTCCGCAGCCGCCTGGACCAGGTACTCGTCCAACTGGAAGAACTCCATAAAACTCACCAGGGCCGGTGAGAGATCCTGCAGGCCAGATGGAACGGGCGGCTCCAGGACCTCCTCATGGGCCCAGTCCAGGTCAGCAGCGAGCAGCCAGGCCAGGTAGAGGAATCGATAGTCGCCAGCCAACAAGTCGTTGCGCAGTCTGCTCAAGATGCTGAGCCGGCCCTCACCTTCGACCCATCCTCCCCACCTTTCGCCATCTTCATCCAACGGGGATATATCCAGGATCAAGGCATCGCCGCACGTCTTCAGCTGGACGTACTCATCCCACAGGTACGGCTCTATCTGATGGCAGGGCAACAGATCTCTGGGAAAGCGAAAGGCGAGCTGCCGGCTGCCCCAGCTGGACAGGTAGATGAAGGCGTCGAAGTAGCGGGCCAGCACCTGGAGGGGATCGTGCCTGAAGCCCCCTCCCCAGCTGTAGGTGACAACCGCCTGGGTTGCAGTGACGTCGATGTGGCTGGAGAGGGCGCCGACCTCGGCCTGCTCTTCGGGCGTGAGGGGCCGATCCAGGGCCTGCCATTCGTAGTACTGGTATTCGCTCATGGACGTCTTTACAGTTCCAGTTATACCGACTGTCTCATCAAACTGTCTCATCAAAAGGTATCGCAGGTCACGTTTCTATACGTGACCGCTGGTCCGGTATGGAAACTGGACCTACGAAATCGTGAGCGCCACAGAGATGGCCCGGGCTTACCCCTGGCCGGGGAGTGAGGCTGCCACCCGCTCCTGGATCTCCGGCGTGAAGCCGGCCAGCTCCTCGTCGGTAATGAGGCCATACCGGTGCCACAGCGAGAGGAGAAAGAAGCCCTGGGAGCGGCGCCAGTTGTCGAAACAGTCGGCGACCACCCGGTCCTGCTCCCGCAGGTGCTGATAGAGATCCAGGTAGGCGCGATGGCTCCCCCTGTCCGCCGCGCTGGCGATGATGGCCTCGGCTTCCTGCAGGATGCGCCGGCAGAGCCGGTCCAATGCCAGGGGCCGGAGGCGGGAAAGATGCTTCCAGTCCGATTCGGGTAAGTTCATGGAATCCTCCGTTTTGATTTCGGTTTGGCCAGTGCCGGGTGCCGCTTCCCCCATGTCCTGGGAGCTGTGTCCTGGGAGCTGTGGCTATGGGGCGATGCACCTGTGAGTATAGGCGATTCAAAGGGGATGTCAAACAGGTCTGGCGTCCGCCATTCCCAGGGGCTTGTGCTATACTACCCCTATGGATCTGATGCGCCTCGTTGTGACCTTCATTCGCCTGGGCATCCTGAACGAACTCCAGTACCGGGCCAACTTTTGGGTCCAGCTCCTGCGCTCCGTGCTGGGCATGGTCACCGCCGTGGGGGGGCTGGCGGTGGTCTTCCAACACACGGACACCCTGGCCGGCTGGCGCCCGGCAGAGTTGCTGGCCCTGGTGGGCATCTACTTCATCATGGGTGGCTTTATCAACACCGTCATCCAGCCCAGCATGGAGGCCTTCCTGGAGGATATCCGCCGGGGGACCCTGGACTTCGTCCTCACCAAGCCGGCGGACGCCCAGCTCCTGATCAGCCTGCGGCGCCTCTCCCTCTGGAGCACCTTCGACCTGGTGTTGGGCGTGGCGGTGCTGGCCTACGCACTGGTGCAGGTGGGCTACCTGCTCTCGCCCCTGCAGATCCTGGCCTTTGTCCTGGCCCTGGGCGCCGGCGCGGTGATCGTCTACAGCTTCTGGCTCATCCTGGCCACCTTCGCCTTCTGGTTCATCCGCATCGAAAACATCCTGGTCATCTTCCAGAGCCTCTACCAGGCCGGCCGCTGGCCGGTGGGGATCTACCCGGATGTGTTGCGCTTCGTCCTGACCTTTCTGGTGCCGGTGGCCTTCGCGGTGACGGTGCCCGCCGAAGCCCTCATCGGGCGCCTGACCGGCCAGGTGCTGGCCACCGCGGTGGGCCTGGCGGTGGGCATCTTCGCCCTGGCCCGCTGGTTCTGGCGCCTGGGCCTCCGCCACTACGCCGGCGCCTCCGCGTGACGGGCCAACGGCCATCCCAACACACCCATGTCCAGCGTACTCCGGGTCTCGGCGGTGTTTTTGCAGTAAAGTCATCTGTGGCTCCCCTGCAAAAAGGGCATTTTTGAACGCAAGGGCGCAAAGAAACGCAGGAGAGAATCACCCAAATCAGCGTTCATCTGCGTGGGTCAGCGTCCTCATTGGACCTTTTTGCAGCAGAGCCATATCTGTGAAATCTGTGGTTTCTATCGTGGAGTCATGAGCATGTATCTATCGGTCAACGATCTCAGCGCCGCGCCCTTTGAGCCCGGGGTGACGCCACCGGACCCGCTGGTCGGGGCGGCGGCCTGCTGGTTCCTCTTCCGGGGGGACCAACTGCTGGTCCAGGACGTCCAGGCCGGGCACTTCCCCCTCCCCCTGCTGCCGGACTGCCAACGCCTGGGCATTTCCCCTGTGCGACAACACTACCTGGGCTTCCTGGACGGCGGCCCCAGCGCCAGGATACCCTGCTATGTGGCGGAACTGGCGGAGGATGCCGCCGTGCCCCCGGGCTACCGGCTGGACGGCCTGCGCCAGCTCTACGAGCTGCTGGGCGAGCGCCTCTTCATGCTGGCCGGCCGGGCCATCCAGGTGCTGGAATGGGACCGGACCCACCAGTTCTGTGGGCGATGTGGCACGGCCATGGCGCCGGTCCCTGGGGAGCGGGCCAAGCGCTGCCCGAGCTGCGGCCTGACCCACTTCCCCCGCCTTTCCCCGGCCATCATCATCGCGGTGACCCGCCCCGGCCCCCAGGGCGAGGAGATCCTGCTGGCCCGCAACCACCGCTTTCCGCCTGGCCGCTACAGCGTCATCGCCGGCTTTGTGGAGCCAGGCGAAACCCTGGAGGAGTGTGCCCGGCGGGAGGTGCGGGAGGAAGTGGGCATCGAGATCCGGGAGATCCGATACTTCGGCAGCCAGCCCTGGCCCTTCCCCAACTCCCTCATGATCGGCTTCACCGCCACCTATGCCGGCGGGGAGATCCGGCTGGAGGACAGCGAAATTGCCCAGGCGGACTGGTTCACCGCCGACAACCTGCCCCAGCTCCCCCCCAAAATGAGCATCGCCCGCCGCCTGATCGACGCCTTTGTGGCCCGACAGGCCACCGGTGTCGCCGGCCAAAACCGCTAAAGAACGGGGCTTACCATGACCACCACACTATCTATGACTACACGAACAAAAAGAGGGCGCCTCCTGCGCCTGGCCGCCGGCATCCTGCTCCTCCTCCTGGTGGGCGCCGCCCTCACCATCATCTGGGTGACCCAGACCCCCACCCTGCGCCCTGAAGCCCTGGCCGCCCTCCACTCCGACGAGCAGGTCCAGGTCCACGGCGGCCCCTGGTTCGTCTTCTGGCCCACCCACGGCACGCCGGACACCGCCCTCATCTTTTACCCCGGCGGCCGGGTGGACTTCCGGGCCTACGCGCCGGCCGCCCACGCCATCGCCGCCCAGGGCTACCCGGTCATTATCGTGCCCATGCCCCTCAACCTGGCCGTTCTGGCCCCGAACAAGGCCAGCCAGGTCATGGCCGCCTATCCCCAGATCCACCGCTGGTTCCTGGCCGGCCACTCCCTGGGCGGCACCATGGCCGCCCGCTTCGTCCACCGCCACCCCGACGCCGTAGCCGGCCTCGTCCTCTGGGCAGCGTACCCGGCATCCGAAGACTCCCTGGCCGCCCTGGCGGAGCTGTCGGTAACCTCCATCTACGGCACCCGGGATGGCCTGGTCTCGGCGGACGAAATCCAGGCGTCCCGGGCCTTGCTTCCGCCGGACACCGCCTTCATCCCCATCCCGGGCGGCAACCACACCCAGTTCGGCTGGTACGAGCTCCAGGCCGGGGACCAACCTGCCACCATCTCCTATGGGGAGCAGCAGGAGGCCGTGGTCCGGGCCACCCTGCAGGCCCTGCACAGCGGAATGTAGATGATTTGCCCAGAATTTGCCCAGATTTTCCCCGCCAGAACGTAACCCACCACACAGTCAAAAAGATTAATCGGGTCCATAATCTTCCCGATGCACGTTGCCAGGCCCAGAAACATCTTTGCCCATTGGACTGGAGCTACCGATTTCGCTCCACAGATGGCAGGGAGGGCTCTGCGACAGGGTGCGTGAACCAATGCTCAATCAATGGCTCTACTGCACAAAGGTCAAGTGAGGGCGCTGACCCACACAGATGAACGCGGATTCGGGTGATTCTCTCCCGCGCTTCTTTGCGCCTTTGCATTCAAAAACGCCCTTTGTGCAGGGAAGTCATCAATGATCAATCAAAGAAGTGATCAATCAAAGAAGGTGTCAGGTATCCATGCAGCCTTTATCTGAACTCGACCGGATCCACATCCGGGATCTGTTGGTGCGGGGCATCGTCGGCATCAACCCCGACGAGCGCAAGAACCGCCAGGATATTCTCATCAATGCCACCCTGTGGGCGGACACCCGGGCCGCCGGCCGCAGCGACGACATCGCCGACACGGTCAACTATCGCACAGTGGCCAAGGCCCTCATCGCCCACGTGGAAAGCGGCCAGCCCTTCCTGGTGGAAAAGCTGGCCGCAGACCTGGTCCGCCTCTGCCTGGAGGCCGACCCCCGAGTCCAGGCGGTGGAATTGACGGTGGAGAAGCCCGGCGCAGTCCGCTTTGCCCGCAGCGTGGGGTTGACCATTTTCCGCACCCGGGACGAGGTGTTGGGCAAGGGGTAGGCCATGGCCACAGCCCTGATCCTGGCCGGCAGCAATGTGGACCGGGAACGCAACCTGCCGGCCGCGCTGGACGCGCTCCGCCGCCTGCCCGGCCTCCGGGTTCAGGCCGTCAGCGCCATCCATGACACCCCAGCCATCGGGCCGGATGGCCGGCCCAGCGGCCAGCCCAATTTTCACAACGTGGCCCTGCGGGTGGAAACAGAGCTGGGCTACCAACAGTTGCGCCAGCGCCTGCGGGAGGTGGAGGCCCGCCTGGGCCGGGTGCGCACCGAGGACAAGTTCGCGCCCCGCCCCATCGACCTGGACATCGTCTGGTACGCGCCGGACGACGGCGGGCCGCCTGTGGTCGACCCGGACCTGGCCCGGTACGCGCATGTGGTCCTCCCCCTGGCCGAGATCGCGCCAGACTGGCAGGACCCGACCACGGGCCACAGCCTCCAGGAGTTGGCCGCCCGCTTCCGCCCCACTGCCAGGCCAGCAGGCTGAGAACAGGGGTGGGTATCCACGACTCTATTGCAAAAATTATTGCGGAGGTATCGATGATGAAACACGAGACAATCCTGCCCGTGAACGGGCATGCGGAAACCGTCGCCCAGTCCCAAAAGGTCCACGAGCCCGACGCCCCCACGGCCGCTGGCGAGGACAAGCCCTACGACCCGGTCCTGGCCGACCTGGTCCGCCAGATGCTGGTTCGGCTGGGCGAAGACCCGACACGGGAGGGGTTGGTGCGCACGCCCCAGCGGGTGGCCCGGGCCATGGGCTTCCTCACCAGCGGCTATCACATCTCCCTGGACGAGGTGGTCAATGACGCCATTTTCCAGGACGACGGCGAGGAGATGGTCCTGGTGCGGGACATCGAGTTCTACTCCCTGTGCGAGCACCACATGTTGCCCTTCTTCGGCAAGGTGCACATCGCCTATGTGCCCAACGGCAAGATCATCGGCTTGAGCAAGCTGGCCCGCATCGCCGACCTGTACGCGCGGCGGCTGCAGGTCCAGGAGCGGCTGACCAACCAGATTGCGGATGCCCTGGAGCAGGTGCTCGCCCCCCGGGGCGTGGCAGTGGTGGCAGAGGCAGTCCACTTCTGCATGATGATGCGGGGGGTGCAGAAGCAGCACAGCGCCACCCTGACCCGGGCCATGCGGGGCGTCTTCAAGAGCGATGCCCAACTGCGCCGGGAGTTCATGGACGCTGTCGGGCAAAGGCAGGGCTGATGGCAGGCGGCGTCCAGGTCGCCCAACGATCGCCGGTGGGCCAGGATGTCAAGGACGCGGGTAAGGTGGAATGAGCTCCCGGGCACCGGGAACCGCAGCCCCCAGGGCAGGCTGGGCCACCGCGGCCGGCGCCACCACGTGGGGCCGGGGCGCAGCCAGGTAGGCCTGGGCCGCCTCATAGCCGGCCTGGATCATCTCCCGGGTCTTGCTGAAATCCCGGAAGGAGATGCCCTGGAAGGCCGGGATGTGGATGTGGTGCAAATCAATAGCCGTATCGCGGATGGCCCGGTCCAGATCCTGCAGGAGGGACTGGGCCATCATCGCGTTGATGGTGTGGCCGATGACTTCCAGCACCCCCTGGGCGGGCGTCAAAGGGCCGCCGCCGTAGCCGGCGTTGACCACGTAGACCTGGGTCGCGCCCTTGTCCATGGCCACGCTGGCAGCCACGTTGGCCAGCACGCCGCCATCCACCAGCTGCAGGCCGTGATAGGCCACGGGCGGATGGATGGCCGGCACCGAGGCGCTGGCCAGCACCGCGTCCACCAGGGGAACGTTGCCGTCCTCGCCGAAGAGGAAGAGACGGCTGCTGAGGAGATCCACCGCGGTGACGTAGAGGGGAAGCTGCAGGTGGCCAAAGGTGGTGACCCCGGCCGGCAGCGCGTTGCGGATCAGGGTGCGCATGCCGTCGCTGCTGAAGAGGCTGTCCGCCCGCCGCCAGAGGCGCCAGGCCGCGCCCAGGATGCCGCCGGGGTAGATCACGTTGGCCGAGGCCTGCTGCCACAGGGCTTCCATGGCCTCCACCGTCTCCCGGCTCATCCCCCGGGCTGCCACGTAGCAGCCGTTGATGGCGCCTGCCGACGTCCCCACAATAAAATCCGGTCGGATCTGGTGCTCCACCAGGGCCCGCAGCGCGCCCACTTCCACCGGACCCCGGTTCCCTGCACCACTCAAGACCAGCGCGATCATTGGGCTTCCCTCCTTGTTTCGGTGTCTTTCCCCGCGCAGCCACGGTGAATGCCGATTGTCCGACCATGGGGCTTGGCAGGTCACGTTTCCATACGTGACCGCCTGTCCGGTATGGAAACCGGACCTGCGGAGCTTGTCTGTGGAGGCATCAGCACGGTGAAATCAGCGGCGGGGATCCACGAGCGCCGCATTGTTGCGCACGGCCACGATCTCGGCCATGATGGCCACCGCGATCTCCTCCGGCGACCGCCCGCCCAGGTCCAGGCCGATGGGCGCCCGGATGCGGGCGATCTCCTCGTCGCTGACGCCCATCTCCTTGAGGACGGCCACCCGCCGGGCGTGGGTCTTGCGGGAGCCCAGCGCGCCGATGTAGCGGGCCCGGCTCCGCACCGCGTAGGCCAGGGCGGGGTTGTCGATCTTCTCGTCGTGGGTCAGCACCACGATGCAGGTGTTCTCGTCGATGTTCAGCTCCGGCAGGACATCCGCCGGCCAGCGGACGATGAGCTCGTGGGCATGGCCGAAGCGCTCCGGCGTGGCAAAGGCGCCCCGGGCGTCCAGCACGATGGTGCGGAAGCCCAGCACGTTGGCGAAGGTGACCAGGGGGATGGCGATGTGGACCGCGCCCACAATGATGAGCCGGGGCGGCGGGAGCTGGACATCCACGAAGAGATCCAGCGACTCCTGCCCCCAGGGCACGGTCAAGCGGCCGGACTCTCCCCTGGCCAACAAGGTCGCCGCCTCTTCCCGCACCCGGTCATCCAGCCCGGGCTCGCCCAGGCTGCCCAACCCCGAGCCGTCACCATACACCAGGAGCTTTTGGCCCGTGCGGGGGCCGGCCAGCACCGTGGCCAGGGCCACGGGCCGCCCCTGTTCCACCGCCTCCCGCCAGGCGTTGAAGATGGGTCCCATGGCTACCAGTCCAGCGGTTCCACAAAAACCTGGATGGTGCCGCCACAGGCCAGGCCGACGGACATGGCCAGCTCATCGCTGATGCCATATTCCACCAGGCGGGAGCGTCCGGCACCGGGAGGCTGCTGCAGGCACGCCAGGGCTTCTTCCACCACGGCCCCTTCCACACAGCCGCCGCTGACAGAGCCGGCCATCTCACCGGCGGAGGAGATGGCCATCTTGGCGCCCAGGGGCCGGGGCGCGGATCCATAGACCTTCACCACCGTGGCCAGGGCCACTTGTTTGCCTTCTCGCTGCCAGCGTTCGATTTCGGGGAGCAGTTCACGCATGGTCTCCTCCTGCAAGGAACGAACTCAAGGAATCGGCGATGGAGCGGGCCCGGGCGTGGGCCTCGGCCTGGGCTTCAGCCGGGGAATCGGTCCAGCCGGGCTCCGGCGTGATGGGCCGCCCGGTGCGCAGGTCCACCCAGGCCACGCCTGTCTCGCCGGGCTGCGCCTGCAGGGCCAGATGGAGCACCTGACTCACCAGCCGCCCCTGGACGTCGGGCGCCAGGGGCACGTAGGCGCCATGCGCCAGGCGGTAGCCCACCAGCCGGGGCTCGGCCCCAGGGTCGTCCCAGTCGACCAGGAAATACTCCTCCACCCCGGCCCGGGCGTAGATCTCCCGTTTGGCCTCCCGGTCCAGGTGGGCCAGGCGGGGAGAGGTCACCTCCAGGACGAAGCGGGGGTGGGCGCCCTCCTGCTGGACGTCGAAAAACGTCCGGGGGCGTCGGGGCTCGCTCCCCTTCAGGACCACGGCCAGATCCGGCGCCGGCCCGGGCAGGGAGCGGTCCGCCCAGCGGATCTTGACGCCCTGGAGGACGATGGTCGAGGGGTGGAAGCGGTAGTGCCAGCGCAGGGCCCGGGTCAAGGCCTGGACCACCTGGTCGTGGCGCTGGCCATGGAAAAAGGCGTCCCCCTCCTGGGGATCCAGGAAATCCTCGGGCGTCAGCGGCCGGTACTGGTAGTGGGGCTGGCCGGTGTGGTCATAGGTCACCACCTGACGGCGGCCGTAGGTAAACTCGTCCACGGGCATCTTCCTTTCACGTCTGGGCCAGCACCTCGGCCAGTTGTTCCAGGCTGGCCAGGTTGTGGACAGGCAGGAAGTCGTCCACATGGGGCAGGGCGGCCTGGATGCCCCGCACCAGGGGCTGGTAGTTGGGTGCGCCCAGCAGGGGGTTGAGCCAGATCAGCCGGTGGCAGCTCCGATGCAGCCGGTCCATCTCCCGGGCCAGCAGGTCGATGTCGCCCCGGTCCCAGCCGTCGCTGATGATGAGGACGATGGCGCCCTGGCCCAGGACCCGGCGGGCCCAGCGGTAGTTGAAGTGCTTGAGGGCCTCGCCGATGCGGGTACCGCCGCCCCAGTCGTGGACGGCGCGGGTCGCGTCGTCCAGGGCCCGGTCCACATCCCGCTGGCGGAGCTGGCGGGTGATGCGGGTGAGCCGGGTGCTGAAGACGAAGGACTCCACCCGATCCCACTGGTTGGTGACCACGTAGATAAACTGAAGGAGCAGCCGGGCGTAGCGCTCCATGGAACCGCTGATATCGCAGAGCACCACCAGGGGCCGGCGCTTGTAGCGGCGGCGACGACGGGCCAGGGTCAGGGGCTCGCCCCCGTGGCGCAGGCTCTGGCGGAGGGTACGGCGCAGGTCCACCAGGGCGCCGTGGGAGGCCCGGGCCGTGCGCCGGGTGCGCCGGGGCTCCGGATCCCAGCGGATGGCGGCCATGGCCTGTCGCACCGCGGCCAGCTCGGCTTCGTCCAGCTGGGCGAAATCCTTGTGGCGCAACACCTCCAGGTCGCTGTAGGTGTAGATCTTGTCGATGTGGGGCTCATCCCGCTCTTCCTGGGCCGGAGGCGGCTCCTGGCCGTTGGCCACCAGCGCCTGCTGGATCTGGCCCCGGCGGCGTTGGAGGATCTGCCCCAGCTCGGCTCGGGCCTTGTCCCCGTCCGGGTACAGCCGCCAGAAGCGTTCGAAGGCCAGCTCGAAGATGGGCAGGTGTTCCCGGCGGTTGATGAGCACGGCCCGGGCGCTGTGTTTGAAGTCCTCCCGGTTGCCGATCTGGATGAAGCGCAGGCACTCCACCAGATCCACCATCTGGGTGGGCGTCACCGGCACCCCCAGGCTGCGCAGGTACTGGCCGAAGAGCACACAGTGGCGCAGCAGGTGGCCGCCCGTCTCCAGCCGTCCGTCGGTCA
Source organism: Litorilinea aerophila (assembly GCF_006569185.2). NCBI lineage: Bacteria > Bacillati > Chloroflexota > Caldilineae > Caldilineales > Caldilineaceae > Litorilinea > Litorilinea aerophila. The sequence goes on from NZ_VIGC02000022.1 coordinate 36,545, forward strand.
TGGCCTGTCCGTCACTCCATCATCTGGGAGCGGGCCAGGATCCGCTCCACGCCGAGCTGCTGGACCTGTTCCAGGTCGTCCCGGTACTTGAGGAGGGTCCCCAGGGTATCGGCGATGACCGCGGGGTCCAGCTCCCGTTGATCCAGGGCTACCAGCGCGGTGATCCAGTCCAGGGTTTCGGCCACGCCGGGCAGCTTGTAGAGCTCCTGGCGGCGCAGCTCCTGGACGAAGGCCACCACCTGGCGGGCCAGTTGTTCGGGAGCTTGGGGCACCCGGGCCAGGACGATGCGGTACTCCTTTTCGAAGGAGGGGTAGTCGATCCAGTGGTAGAGGCAGCGCCGCTTGAGCGCGTCGTGGATCTCCCGGGTGCGGTTGGAAGTGATGACCACCACCGGCGGCGTGGGTGCCTTGATGGTGCCCAGCTCGGGCACGGTGATCTGGAAGTCGGAGAGGACCTCCAGCAGGTAGGCCTCGAACTCCTCGTCGGCCCGGTCCAGCTCGTCGATGAGGAGGACCGGCGGTTCGCCCTGGCCGTAGTCGATGGCCTGGAGCAGGGGCCGCCGCAGGAGGAAGGCGGGGCTAAAGAGCTCCTGCTGGGCGGCGTCCAGATGGACGTGGCCGGCGGCCTCCATGAGGCGGATCTGGAGCATCTGGCGGGTGTAGTTCCACTCGTAGACCGCGGTGTTGACGTCCAGCCCCTCGTAGCACTGGAGGCGGATGAGGGGGCGCTGGAGGAGGGAGGCCAGCACCTTGGCCACTTCGGTCTTGCCCACGCCGGCCTCGCCCTCCAGGAAGAGGGGGCGGCCCAGCTTGAGGGCCAGGAAGATGGCGGTGGCCAGGCTGCGCTCGCTGATGTAGTGGTGGTCGGCCAGGGCCGCTTCCACCTGGGCGATGGAGGTGATCTGGTCGATGGCTGTCAAGGTGGCTATCTCCGCTCCGGTTTATCTGCGCCGGTTAATCTGCGTCGCTGTCTTGGCGCCGTTCCCTCCGCTTTCGTGCCGGCGGACTGGATTCCCGCAGTTCAGGCAGGGACGGGTGGGGCGCCGGGCCCCATGGGGTATTGTACCGGATTTGCGGTGGGGGTCAAGGATGGGGCGGAGGAGCAAAGCCCAACGGCGTCCGCTTCACCTGCAATCCAACAAGCCAACTAGATTGAACTGCCTGTCTCCATTGGAGGACAATGTTCGTTCTGGCCTCAGTTAAAGTGCTATTTGAAAAGTAACAGCTGTCGGCCAAAAGGCAGCATAAACTATACCCAAACGCTCTGACCGACAGTCAGTGACACACTATCAATCCAATGATTTTTTGGACAAAAGCCAGTGGACGCTATCGTAGTCCAGGTACGCAATAGGCCATCAATTGATGCTGTGCCGCTTGGATCTTATCTACCCCTATTAAAGCAGATTTTTAGATATAAACTCTTTGAGGCGTGTGTGCTGAAGCATCTGATCCAACGTCTTTGCGGTAAAAACCTTACCTCTGGTGGCGATAAGTAGTTTTTTCATATCTTCCCGACGAACGCCAAAACCGCGTCCACCGATACAAGCGATGACTTCATATTTGGGATCATCTGTAGACCGCCCTGCGAGACTCAATTCGCCAAGATGCTGTATGCGGGTAACCTTATCTCGCGCTGTCCCATCATCCTCTGTAATCTTTGCTTCTATAATCACCTGAGGATTAAATTCACTCGGTATGATGAAGTCTGGTGCTTGATCAAAGCCTTCGATTTTTTCGGCCCGCCTGGTCTTGCGGAAGCTTATCCCTGCCTTGCTCAGTATCTCCTCAATCGCAGATTCAAGGCTATCGCCGATAAGCTCACTCACTGAGTCCCTATGCCCGGCGAAAGGTCTACCGAGAAACCTCTCGTATAGTAACATGGCGTAGGGGACACCCATCCCGGCAAGATTCCGGACACTTTCCAGCCCCCTTTTCGTGTCAGCTTTATCCAGTCTGTGAATCTGATCTTCACGAATCTCAGGAACCCCTTCGGCCAGCAATTGGCACGCTGTACGGATTAACGCTTCCAGACGAGGCCTTGTAACACCACTAATGTTCAGTGGCATTTCTGGGGTCATTCGCACTTTGCGGTCAAGAGAACGTATGAAGCCCTGTGAGATCTCAACTCCAGTCCTCTGAGTCGCCACATATGCCCATTCGGGCGGTGTAAATCCCAACATAGTTCGTAAAACAACGATGGAGATAGGCTCATCGACTGTTACCGAAAATATCCGCTCCGGTAACATCTGCGTAAAATTTCTGGTTGCTACCTTCAGTGCTTCGTATCCCCGTTCGAAGACAGCATACTCGACAAAACCTGTTCCCTTGGGCATAACAAGAAATTCCGACTCCAAACAAGAAAAAACTGCGTTAACAAACGGTTCTGGGTCATTCAGAATCTCTTCAACCGTGGCTTCAAAAGGAAACTTTTGCATGTTTTCCTCCGTATTTCGTCATGGTTACAGCGTTGGAATGCTGTCGCGCCCCGTAATCGTATTAAGATAGCGTCTTATATCTTCCCAACTGCCGAATTTCTGAAGCCACGCTTCGACTTTAGAAAGTTTTTCGGCAGTCTCACTGGCATTATCCCAAGCGTGTCGGAGACCCCAAATCGCCAATCGAGTCAAATGGCCGTAGACTATACAGCGTAAATCTCCTTCAGTTACTTTTACACCACCAGCTTTAAGTGCTTCCACATCACGTTTCACCAGAACAGCGACCTCGCGAGGTGTTCTCGCCAAGTCTTCTTCGGAAATCGATCCTGTAGAACGGCACACAAAGACCGTGTCTACGATTGATGATCCAGTTCCATTGATATGTATCGAGGCGCCCATCTCTGCCGGGCACGGGAGCGAAGCTGTACAGGTTAGTTCTGCATCAAGAATGGCAACAACTAGGGGGAGATAGGCGGTTATGTCGTTGTGGTGGTAGGTGAAGGCGAGAGGGGCTCCTGGTTTCAGTGCTCTCGCCATCTTCCTAAAAACTGTGCTGAGGCCCTGTGTGAAATGTTCCAATCCTCGGCCCATGACTTCATTGACCGTTAATTCTTCCGGGCGACGTGTGGAAGACGCTAGGAACGCGAAAGGAGCATCCCTCTCAACTAGCCGTCGGAGCCAAACATAACAAAAATCCATTAGTTCCGCGTATTGCACGTTTCCAAAATACGGTGGATCGGTTAAGACCGCATCCAGACTATTATCTGGTAAATCGGCTTCGGCAGCGTCACCACAAATAAGTTCGATTTTTCTCTTTTCCCCTTCCAGTGGGCTATGGTGGTAATCACCTATCCATTCACCAGGAATAGGAACAATTTCCTTCTTCCGCCCCTTATTACGCACTTCGAACGGGGCATCGCAGTATGACTTTGCTTTCCTGAATTTTTCGATTATGTTCGCCCACCCACCGCTACCGACGATTGTTCCCTTATCCGGATCGACGATACCTAGCATGTTAGATTCGCACTGGATTAGACCAACCGGAAATCCGTGAACCGAGAATATATCGAGCGATTTCAGGGCCATGGTATCATATCGGCATAGCATGTTTTGGTAACGAAGAAGATCTGAGAGATTGGTGGCCAACGCGCCACGCACCCGTTCATCCGTTATTCGGGAAATGAAACGCGCGGCCATTTCCAGGCCAAGCAACTGCCTGCTGTTGAACATTTCTCGGTAATACCGGTATCCCCAACGGTGAAGGCGGTTTGTTTCGTCTCCACTGGGTATAGGATCATCCGGAACAAATCTGGAGTGAATGTTCTGCCACTTGGAATCAGCCTCTCTTATTCTTTCTAAATCCAGTTCGTCCGGTTTTTTGAAAAATCTTCCCTGATGGCTGGGCTTACATATAGGACAGTAGTATTCGATAGCAAACAATTTATGTTCGGGGCGTTTATCCGATGTGGGAAAATGATTATCGGTCCCGCAACTTGGGCATTGGCATACCCCCCGCCTCGCGGGTCCTTCTAGTCGGAGTGACGAGCGGCAGTAGCGACATTTACCCAGTTGGGATTTATCTTCTACTTCGTTAAGTTCGCCACACTCCATACAGATAATAACGTTCTTTGGGTGTCTAGCATTTCGAGCCACTAAGAAGCCCGGGAACAAATCGATTTTTTCTCCGCATTTTGTGCAAGCACGTGTTTTGACCCAGAGAAAATACTTGGCATGAGCATCATCGGAACCACAGTAAATACACTGTGTCTTATAAAGATGGCCGAGTTCCTTCTCCAACGTTTCAAGTAACCGGTTTGCGGTTCGCTCATATGCGGCCAGGTCAAGGTGTTCAAGCTCCTGCTTGACAATCCAGTAGGACATCGGATTGATGTCAAAGCCAATAACCTCGCAGCCCATTCGGTTAGCCTCCAACAACGGAGTTCCCCCTCCCATAAACGGATCCGCAACACGAATGCCAGAAAGATCATTGGAGTCGAAGAAGGTTTGCGTAAGTGGTCTGCTACCGAACTCAGACAACAACAAGCCGCGGAACAGTGTTCCGGGACGGCGGGCGAACCATTTGTGGACAGCGATGACCGGACGGTAGTTCTGCTGAATTTGCTTTTCACGTAAGGCGAGGTTTGCAATGAAACTAATGTCAAAATCATGTTCAATCATGCCACCATCCTCCAAGCAGTCGTGGTAGAGTAGACTCGAGACTTCTAAAATTGCTGAAGTGGACCAGCTCATAAATGGGCATTGCAGCTTCTAGTTACGGCAGCCTGGTAGCTTTGAATCCGATAGCCTAAGAACCTGTATGAAAAGTAGCGGCTATCGGCCAAATCGTGGTAAACGTTGTGTTTGTGAACACGCAACGATACCCAACCAACCTGACCGACAGCCAGTGGGCCATTATCCAGGATCTGATTCCACCGGCTAAACCTGGAGGACGACCGCGCAGCCTGGATATGCGCCAGGTCGTCAATGGGATTCTCTATCTGACCGTCAGTGGCATCCAGTGGCGGATGCTGCCTAGAGAGTACCCGCCGTGGCCAAGTGTCTACACTTACTTTCGCCAGTGGCGAGACGACGGTACGTGGCAGCGGATCCACGACACGCTGCGGGCCGAGGTGTGCCGCCGGGAAGGGCGACACAAACATGCGACGGCTGGCAGCATCGACAGCCAGACGGTCAAGACGGGGGTGAACCCGATGGGCATCCGCGGCTTCGACGGCGGGAAACGGACCATGGGACGCAAGCGCCACATCCTGGTCGATACCACCGGTCTCCTCCTGGCTGTGCTGGTGACGGCGGCCTCGGTGCAGGACCGAGACGGCGCCCGCATGCTCCTGGGACGACTGGCCGGATTCGGCAAGAAACTGCGTCTTCTCTGGGTCGACGGTGCCTATCGAGATCCCCCTTTAAGACTGGGTGGCCCGGCGCTTTCGTTTCCGTCTGCAGCCGGTGACACCGCCCCGTGGACAGAAGGGCTTCACCATTCTGGCTCGGCGTTGGGTTGTCGAACGGACCTTCGCCTGGCTGGGTCTCAACCGCCGGCTCTCCAAAGACTACGAACGGCTGCCGGCAAGCAGTGAAGCGTTCATTCATATCGCCATGATTCGCATCATGCTGCGCCGTTTGGCGCCTACATGACCCTTTTCATACAGGTTCTTAGACTCATAGGCAGCTTTGGCGAGCCGCTCGAGATGAACTCGAGATTCAGCGCTACGGCGTAGTTCTTCGGCACGAGCCGAAGCTCTTCGCAAACACTTCTTAAGAACCGCGATAGCTGCAGAGCCAGTTCGCGTTCGGTTAGGTCCAGTATCCGGCGAGACAACTCGAGATTGACATTGACAAGCGGTGCGCATGTTGAGGCCGATACTTCCTACAACGCGTACATCTTCCTAATTCCCGCCGAGTCCACCATGATGAATGATGTTCTTTTGGTATATACCTACTACTGTCTCATATGCCGACGGGCTGCCCCTCCGGTCAGATCCAGCCGTAGTGTACCATGGGAATCGAGTAATGTTTAGCTTTTCAGGCCATAGGAGATTTGACCTGTCAAACGGCAACAGGCCAATGGCAACAAAACAGGGGGGCGGGCCTGCAGGCCCGCCCCCCTTGGTGCCACGTAGCCATCCTCTACCCCCGGGCCCGGTCCCGGGCCAGCTTGAGGGCCTGTTTGGCATAGCTCCGGGCCAGGGCCTGGCGATACTCCTCCGAGGCGTAGATGTCCCCCATGGGATCCTGGATGGAGAGATGGGCGTCCACCGCCTGGTCGATGGTGGCGTCGTCCAGCGCCTGGCCCACCAGCGCACCGGTGACCGCGCCTGCGTCCACCGGCTTGACCGAGACGCCGTTGAGGGCCAGCCGCGCCCCACTGCACCGGCCGCTGCCGTCCAGCTGGACGATGGCCGCCGCTCCGCAGACGGCGTACCCCGAGGCCGGGTGCTCGAACTTGAGATAGCAGGAGCCGCTGCCGGCCCCCAGGGTGCTGACCTCGATGGCCGTGAGCAACTCACCAGGCTGGATGTCGGTGGTGAGCAGATCCACAAAGAAGTCGGCGGCCGAGACTTGCCGTTCGCCGCCCGGCCCCGTCAGGTGAAGGACGCCGTCCAATGCCACCACCACCGCCGGCAGGTCCGAGGCCGGGTCGGCATGGACCAGGTTGCCGCCGATGGTGCCCCGGTGGCGCACCTGCCGGTCGCCGATGACCCCCGCGGCCTCGGCCAGGAGGGGGCAGTGCTGCCGCACCAGCTCCGACGAGGCGAGCTCTGCGTGGGTGGTCAGGGGGCCGATGCGCAGCCGGCCGTCAGCCAGGCTGACACCAGAGAGGCCCGGAATGCGGCCGATGTCCACCAGGGCCGCCGGCTGGGCCAGGCGCAGTTTCATGGCCGGCAGGAGGCTATGCCCCCCGGCCAGGACCTTGGCATCCGGGTTGGCCTGAAGCAGGCTCACGGCTTCCTGCACCGATGATGGACGATGATAGTCGAATTTGGCTGGGTACATGTCAATCCTCCCCTTGGAATGGGCGATGCGGAAAGGGCATGGGCCTACTGGCCGCCGTTGCGATGGCAAAGGCGCCAGACCTTCTCCGGTGTGACGGGCATATCCACGTGCTCGACGCCGAAGGGCGACAGGGCATCCACCACCGCGTTGATCACCGCGGCGGGCGAGGCGATGGTGCCGGCTTCGCCCACCCCCTTCACGCCCAGGGGGTTGTGGGGACAGGGCGTCACCGTGTGCTCCGTCTCAAAGGAGGGCAGGAAGTGGGCCTTGGGCACGGCGTAGTCCATCATGGTGCCGGTGACCAGGTTGCCGCTCTCGTCGTAGACTGCGCTCTCGAAGAGGGCCTGGCCCACGCCCTGGGCGATGCCGCCGTGGATCTGGCCGTGGACGATCATGGGGTTGATCATGTTGCCCACGTCGTCCACCGCCAGGTAGCGGCGCAGCTCCACCCGGCCCGTCTCCGGGAAGACTTCCACGATGGCCACATGGGTGCCGAAGGGGAAGGTGAAGTTGGACGGGTCGTAGAAAGTGGTGGACTCCAGGGCCGGCTCGATGCCCTTGGGCAGGTTGTGGGCCAGGTAGGCCTGCAAGGCCACTTCCTGGATGGTCTTGGCCTGGTCCGGCGAGCCCTTGACGTAGAACTTGCCGTTCTCGAAGGCCAGGTCCTCCTCCGCGGCCTCCAGCAGATGGGCCGCGATCTTACGGGCCTTTTCCACCACCTTGCGCGCGCCCACCGCGATGGCGCTGCCGCCCACGGCCGCGCTGCGGCTGCCGTAGGTGCCCCAGCCGTGGGGAATCTGCGCGGTGTCGCCCTCGATGATCTCCACATCCTCGTAGGGGACGCCCAGTTCGCTGGCCACGATCTGGGCGAAGGTGGTCTTGTGCCCCTGGCCGTGGCCGGAGGAGCCGCTGTAGACCATCACCTTGCCCGTGGGCAACACCCGCACCACCGCGCTCTCCCACTGGCCGGCCTGGGCGCCCAGGGAGCCCACCACCTGGGAGGGGGCCAGGCCACAGGCTTCAATGTAGCAGGAGAAGCCGATGCCCAGATAGCGGCCCTGCTGGCGCAGCGCCGCCTGCTCCTGGCGGAACTTGTCGTAGTCGATGATGGAGAGGGCCTTTTCCAGGGCGGCGGGATAGTTGCCGCTGTCGTACTGGAGGGCCACCTGGGTCTGGAAGGGGAACTTGTCCGGGGAGACAAAGTTGCGCCGGCGGATCTCCACCGGATCCAGGCCGGTGACCCGGGCAGCCTGGTCCATCAGCCGCTCCACCACGTAGGTGGCCTCGGGCCGGCCCGCGCCCCGGTAGGCATCCACCGGTGCGGTGGTGGTGAAGGTGCCGATGACGTGGCAGTGGATGGCCGGGATGTCGTATTCGCCGGAGAGCAGGGTGCCGTAGAGGTAGGTGGGTACGGCCGGGGCGAAGGTGGAGAGGTACGCGCCCATGGCGGCGTAGGTTTCCACCCGCAAGCCCAGGATCTTGCCGTTCTCGTCCAGGGCCATCTCCGCGGTGGTCACGTGGTCCCGGCCGTGGGCGTCGGTCAGGTAGGTTTCGGAGCGGGTGGCCGTCCACTTGACCGGCCGCCCCAGCTGCATGGAGCACCAGGACACGATGGCTTCGTCGGGGTAGTGGTGGATCTTGCTGCCGAAGCCGCCGCCCACTTCCGGCGCGATGACCCGGATCTTGTGCTCAGGCAGGCCCAGGGAGGCCAGGGACATGAGCAGCCGGTGGATGTGGGGGTTCTGGGTGGTCATGTAGAGGGTGAGCTCGCCGGTGATGTTGTTGTAGTCGGCCAGGGCAGCCCGGGGTTCCATGGCGTTGGGGATCAGGCGGTTGTTGACCAGTTCCAGCCGGGCCACGTGGGCCGCGTTGGCGAAGGCGGCATCGGTGGCGGCCTTGTCGCCGATCTCCCAGTCGAAGGCGATGTTGCGGGGCGCCTCTTCGTGGATCTGGGGAGCGCCTTCCTGGGTGGCGGCCTTGGGGTTGACCACCGCGGGCAGGGGCTCGTAGTCCACCTGGATCAGCTCCAGGGCGTCGTAGGCGGTGTAACGGTCCTCGGCCACCACCACGGCCACGCCGTCCCCCACGTAGCGCACCGTGTCCTTGGCCAGGATGGGATGGGCGGGGGTCTTCAGGTTGGGCAGCAGCCAGCCTACCGGCACGGTGCCCGGAATGCCGCTGTCGGCCACGTCCTGGCCGGTGAAGACGGCGACGACGCCGTCCAGGGCTTTGGCGGCGGAGGTGTCGATGCTGCGGATGCGGGCGTGGCTATAAGGGCTGCGCAGGATGGCCACGTAGGCCATGTTGGGCAGTTGCAGGTCGTCGGTATACTTGGCCTTGCCGGTGATGAGGGCCGGGTCCTCCCGGCGGCGAATAGCAGCACCAATCCCTTGCTCAGTCATGGTCAGTCTCTCCTCTCTCCCGTGGGCCTTCAGGCGACGGGTTCAGCCTGCAGGCGGGTGGCAGCTTCCTGGACGGCCCGGACGATGTTGTGGTAGCCGGTGCAGCGGCAGAGGTTGCCTTCCAACCCCTCCCGAATCTCGGCCTCGGTGGGCTGGGGGTGCTTCTGGAGCAGGTCCAGGACGGACATGATCATGCCGGGGGTGCAGTAGCCACACTGGAGGCCGTGCTGTTCCCAGAAGGCCTGCTGGACGGGATGGTATTCGCTGTCGTGGGCCAGGCCTTCGATGGTGGTGATCTGGCTGCCGTCGGCCTGGACGGCCAGGACGGTGCACGATTTGACCGCTTTGCCATCCATCAGCACGGTGCAGGCGCCGCACTGGCTGGTGTCGCAGCCGACCTTGGTGCCGGTCAGGCCCAGGACATCCCGCAGAAAGTGGACCAGCAGCAGGCGGGGTTCCACCTCCTGCGCGACCGACTTTCCGTTGATTTCCAGTTGGATCGGTACGTTCATGGTGAGTATTCTCCTGTGTGAGTCCGAAAAGGATCCTGAAAACCGTGGTTGAACAGCCAGGAGGCTGGAGAACTCCACCGAAACGGGTTCGGCGTCTGATATGGAAATCGGGCTGAAAGCGGTTATCAGAAAAAAGACGAAAGCCGGTTGGGATGTGGTCAGGGCGTTGCGGGTCTGATCGTGGGGTGGGGCGGCACTGAGGTAGGCCCCGCGAGCAGGGAGCCCCCACGGTCTACACCGACGATTCTGATTCTAGCGCAAGCGTTGAACAGTGTCAATGGAGGCGAAAAATCGAGGAATACCGCCGTGCCCCGCGCGGCCACGGGGCACGGCTCTGTCAGTCCCGCTGGACCAGGCGCACCAGCACCGTGAAGAGGAGCATGGCCAGCGCGCCCAGCATGAAGAAGAAGACCCGTTCCTGCTTTTCCGGTGGAATGTAGTCCGAGGCCAGGTCCTGGGCCACGTCCCTGGCCACCTGGACGGCGACCCGGGTGGCCGATGGACCGGTTCCCGCGGAGGTAGAGGAGGTAGAGGTCGAAGCGTCCTTGGACGTGGACGGGGCGGACGCCTGGGCATCACCGCCCTCCGTCGCATCGCCCTCGGTCGCACTGGCCGCCTTCGCCTGGCCGCCATTCGCCGGCGCGGGCTCCGCCTCTGCAGCCGGGGCCTCTTCCGGCGGGTGGAGGCGGGCCTGGAGTTGTTCCTCCAGGGCCTGGAGCCCCTGGCGCACCAGGGAGCGCGCGGTGCTGTCCAACAGGCGCTGGCCTACGCTGGCGATGCGGCCGCCCACCTGGGCCTCCCCCGCGTACTGAAGCAGGGTCCCGCCGTCCTCGGTGTCCTGCAGCTCCAGGGTCCCTTCGCCGTTGACGAAGCCCGGCGTGCCCTGGCCGCTCACCCGCAGGCGATAGCGCTCCTTGGGCTGGATGTCCGTCAACTCCACCTCGCCTTCAAAGCGCCCCTGGACCGGCCCCACTCGAACGTGCATGGCGGCCTTGTAGCGATTTTCGTCCACCTTTTCCAGCTTTTCACCGCCGGGCAGCGCCTTGGCCAAAACGGTGGGATCCATCAACGCGTCCCAGACCACATCCCGGGGAGCGCTGAAGGTGTGTGTGCCTTTAATTTCCATGGTCGGCTCCTTGGGACGTTGAAACGCCGGATGGTTTCAACATCTTAATGGCAGCCACAGGTGCCGCCGCCACAACAGCCCCCTCCGACGCCGACCGGCTGAAGGCCCCCCTCACCGCTGGCTTTGACGCTGCTGGCGAATAAAGATAGAATGCGCTGCGAGGACTCCCGGGCACAGTGGGGACAGGCGACCGGCGCATCCGCCATGGAGGACGGGCGCAGCGACTCGAACGTGGTGTTGCATTCCGGGCAGAAATACTCGTACAGTGGCATGCTCAGCTCCTTGATCTGGACGGGTCGCTTACCATTGTTCAGGCCAGTGATCTGGCCCCATTGTATGCGGTTGACCGGCCGACGTCAAGGAGGTGACCAGGGGACTGGGTAATTGGGTGATTGGGTGACCAGGAGAGTATCTCGCCCAATCACCGAATCACCCGATCCCCCGATCACCGACTCCCCCCTTGTCCCTGGGTTGGATTTTCGCCGGGACGCCCGGCCTGTGGTATCTTGTTAGACAATGGCAGAAGAACGATTGCAGAAGGTCATGGCGGCGGCCGGGGTAGGCAGCCGCCGGGCCTGCGAGAAATTGATAGAGGCCGGCCTGGTCCAGGTGAACGGCCAGACAGTCACCGAGCTGGGCACCAAGGTGGACCCGGAACAGGTCCAGATCACGGTGCGGGGTCGGCCCATTTCCCTGCCCAAACGCCACGTCTACATCAAGGTCCACAAGCCCCGGGGCGTCATCAGTGACATGGGTGGCGCGACCCACGGACGGCAGACGGTGGCCGACCTGCTGCCGCCGGAGTTGCGCCGGGTCTTTCCCGTGGGCCGCCTGGATCTGAAGAGTGAGGGCCTGGTGCTGCTGACCGACGACGGCGAGCTAGCCCACCGGTTGACCCATCCCCGCTACGAGCACGAGAAGACCTACTTCGTGCTCGTGCCAGAGCGCCCCTCGGCCGAGGCATTGACCCAGCTCCGGGAGGGTATCGATCTGCCCACCGGGCGAACCGCACCGGCCCGGGTGCGGGTGATCCCCAGGCTGCCGGCGGAGCTGCGGCTGGCCCCAGGCCCCCAAAAGGGCGTCTGGCTGGAAATGGTCCTGCGGGAAGGGAAAAAACGCCAGATCCGCCACATGACCGCCGCAGTGGGCTACCCGACCCTCCGCCTGGTGCGCTGGGCCATCGGCCCCCTGACCCTGGGCGACCTACCCGCAGGCCAGACTGCTCCCCTGAGCCGCCAGGAGGTGGCCGCGCTGCGCCAGACCATCCAGCAGGGGCAGGAAAGCCGCAAGGGCAGACGCCCCCGGCGGCGGTGACAGGACAGCCAGGGGCAACGAACGAGGCGGTGGCGTCGCAGGGGGGAGCTCAGCGGGCCAGGCCCAACCTGGAGAGAGAGTGGGGATGGACATTCAGCCACGGGATGGAGCAGCTCCCGGCCACCAGTCAGCCGGGCCAGACGACCCACGGGTGCAGGCCTTGCGGGCCCATCTGCGCCCGGCCATTATCGCCATGGACGGGCCCGCCGCCTCGGGCAAAAGCACTGTGGGCTATCGCCTGGCCGCGCTGCTGGACTTCCTCTTTTTTGACACCGGGGTCATGTACCGGGCGGTAACCTGGGTCGCCCTGGCCCGGGGGGTCGACATCCAGGACGCGGAAGCCGTCGGCCGCCTGGCCGAAACGGTGGAGCTGGACGTCCGCCCGCCCAGGGCAGGCGAGGAGGACGGCCGCCACTGCACCGTCCTGGCCGATGGGGAAGACATCACCTGGCAGATCCGCGCGCCGGAGGTGGACCGCCAGGTCTCGGTGGTCTCGGCCATGGGCCGGGTCCGGCGGGCCCTCACAGTGCAGCAGCGCCGCATCGGCCAGGCCTACGGCGCCGGCACCCAGGAGAAAGCCGGCATCGTCATGGTGGGCCGGGACATCGGCACGGTGGTCTTTCCCCAGGCCCCGCTCAAACTCTACATCGATGCCTCGGCCGAGGAGCGGGCCCGCCGCCGCCATCGGGAACTGCTCGCCCGGGGCAAGGCAGTCTCCTTCGAGGAAGTGCTGGCGGATATGGTCCGGCGGGACAGGCTGGACAGCGAGCGGGACCTTTCTCCCCTGCGGACCGCCCCCGATGCCCTGGTCATCGACACCACCGGCCTCACCCCGGACCAGGTGTTGGAGCGCATTCTGGACCTGGCCTGCGCCCGGCTGGCGGTTAACCCATAGTACCAGGGGCCAGCCGGCCCCAACCCACCGACCACCGATCATCCACACCTGCCCACGGGAGGTACCATGTCCGAGTCATCCCTGACCCGCGAGCAGAAGATCGAACTCTATTACTGGATGTGCCTGACCCGCATCTTTGACGACATGATGGTGGCCTACTGGAAACAGGGCAAGGGCCTGGGCGGCACCTTCAGCCAGCGAGGCCACGAGGCCATCAGCGTGGGCAGCGCCTACGCGCTGGAGCCCGACGACGTGGTGGCGCCCATGCACCGGGACCTGGGCTGCTACCTGCTGCGGGGGATCACCCCCCGGCGCATCTTTGCCAACCTGCTGGGCAAGGCCACCGGCGTCAGCCGGGGGCGGGACGCCAACCTCCACGGCATGGGCGACCTGAACCACAACATCATCGGCTACATCAGCCACCTGCCCCAGTCCCTGCCCGTCACCGTGGGCGTGGCCATGAGCTTCCGCTACCGCAACGAGCCCCGGGTGGCCATGACCTACGTGGGGGACGGCTCCAGCAGCGCCGGCCTCTTCCACGAATCCCTGAACCTGGCCTCGGTCCACAAGGCGCCGGTGGTGGTGATTGTGGAGAACAACCAGTACGCCTACTCCACGCCCCTGCACCAGCAGATGAACATCCAGGACATCGCCATCCGGGCTGCAGGCTACGGCATCCCCGGCGTGGTGGTGGACGGCAACGACGTGGAGGCGGTCTACGCCGCCACCAAGGAGGCGGTGGACCGGGCCCGGCGGGGGGAAGGGCCGACCCTCATCGAGTGCAAGACCATGCGCATGCTGGGCCACGCCATCCATGACGGCGCCGAGTACGTCCCCCGGGAGCTGCTGGCCGAGTGGGAGGCCAAAAACCCGGTACTTCGCTTTGAACAGCGCCTGCTGGCGGAGGGTCTGGTCGACCAGGCGGAGATCGACGAGATCCGCCAGCGCTGCCAGGTGGAGGTGGCCGACGCCATCGAATTTGCCGAGCAGAGCCCCTACCCCGATCCCGAGACCCTGGAAGAAGGAGTCTACGCTCCCTGAGGCAGGCAAGTCCCTTTTTGACTCTCCTGCAACAAGGGCCTTCTTTAACGCAAAGGCGCAGCAGGCGCAAAGGATTTCCAGAGAGAATCCTGGCAAAACCTGTGTTCATCTGTGGAATCTGTGATTTCTACAGCGGAGTCATTTCGGAGAGGAAGATGAAGACAGCCGTTGCAACGGAGGCCCACGTGGCCACAGCCGACCAGGCCGATGCCCCGGCAGCCGTCCGGGAGATGACCTACCTGGCTGCCATCCGGGAAGCCCTGCAGGAGGAGATGCGCCGGGACCCCAACGTGCTGATCCTGGGCGAGGATGTGGGGGGCACTTTCGGTGGCGCCTTCAAGGTGACCCAGGGCTTTGCCGAGGAGTTTGGCGACCGCCGGGTGATGAACATGCCCCTGGCAGAGCTGGCCTTTGTCAGCGCGGCCACCGGCATGGCCCTCATGGGCCTGCGGCCGGTGGTGGAGATCCAGTTCGCCGACTTCATCACCACCGCCTTCGACAGCATTGTCCAGTTCGCCGCCACCAACTACTACCGCTGGCAGGCTCCGGTGCCCTGGGTCATCCGCGCGCCGGCGGACGGCGGCATCCGCTCCGGTCCTTTCCACAGCCAGAACCCGGAAGCGTGGTTCGTCCACACGCCGGGGCTGAAGGTGGTGGCGCCGGGCACGCCCGCCGACGCCAAAGGGCTGCTCATCGCCGCCATTCGGGACAACAACCCGGTCATCTACCTGGAGAGCAAGACCCTCTACCGCAGCCTGAAGGGGCCCGTGCCGGCCGGCGAGTACGTGGTGCCCATCGGCCAGGCCCGCCTGGCCCGGGAGGGGGAACACCTCTCCATCATCACCTACGGCACCCAGCTCCGGGAATCCCTGGCCGCGGCAGAACGGCTGGCTCAGGAGGGCATCGAGGCCGAGGTGCTGGACCTGCGCACCCTCAAGCCCCTGGACCGGGAGGCCATTCTCCAGACCGTGCGCAAGACGGGCAAGATCCTGATCGTCCACTCGGCCAACCGCCTGGCCGGCGTGGGGGCAGAGCTGGCCGCGCAGATCGCGGAGGACGCCTTTGAGTGGCTGGACGCGCCCATTCGGCGTCTGGGCGGGGCAGACACACCCATCCCCTTCAGCCCGCCCCTGGAGGACGCCTATCGCCCTGACGCGGAAAAGATCTACCGCCTGGCCAGGGAGCTGGCAGCGTATTAGCGGATCGCCCCCCTTGCACAACCCACCCCATTCACCATCCTGGAGCCACCGGGAAGCCCCATGAAACTGGCCACTCTTTGCTATGTCAAGTTCGGCGGCAAGACCCTGATGATCCACCGGATCAAGAAGGAAAACGACATGCACGCCGGCAAGTGGAACGGCCTGGGCGGCAAGCTGGAGCCGGGCGAGACGCCCGAGGAGTGTGTGATCCGGGAGGTGCGGGAAGAGAGTGGCCTGACCATCGTGGCGCCCCAGTTGCGGGGCATCCTCACCTTTCCCGCCTTCAACCAGGAGGAAGACTGGTACGCCTTCGTCTTCGTGGCCCATCGCTTTCACGGCCAGCTCATCGACTCCAGCGAGGGCGAGCTGGCCTGGATCGACGACCACCGGCTCCTGGAGCTGGAGCTGTGGGAGGGCGACCGCATCTTCCTGCCGTGGCTGGAACAGGAACGCTTCTTCTCCGCCAAATTCGTCTATCAGGCGGGCAAATTGACGGATTACTCTGTCGTCTTCTATACTCCAGATGGATACACGCCCGCTGGCAGGGGGGGAGTGGCCGACAGTCCCGCAAGGGAATCGGGGCCTGCCGTCCCCACCTACCGGCCGGAAGACGATGCCGAATGCTGGGTCTGCCATGGGCCGGTGATCAAACGGCACTGCAAGATTGTCTGTCTGCGCTGTGGCTTCACCCGGGATTGCAGCGATCCCTGAAGCCGGCGGCGTGAACAGACGGATGACCCACCGCTCGGAGAGATGATGAAGAGGCCGGGGAATCAGACCACCGGGGAACGAACCTATGACCAAGGCACGTGAAAAGTGGCTCCATTTTTTGAACCGCCTGAATCCCCTGGGCACGGAGCAGGTGCGCCCCCCGCGCCGGGAAACGGAACACGGCGAGGCTGTCCTCCCCTACCCCGCGGCCAAAAAGGGCAAAACCAACGAATATGTGGTCATCGGCCTGGGGCGTTTTGGCACCTCCGTGGCCAAGACCCTGGTCAGCTACGGGCGCAACGTATTGGCCATCGACAGCGACTACAACCGGGTGCAGGAGTTGAGCACCTCCCTCCCCCACGTCATCCAGCTGGATGCCACCAACTACGAAGCCCTTAAACAGGCCGGCGTGGACGAGTTCGACACAGGGCTGGTCTGCATTGGCACCGACTTCGAGAGCAACGTCCTGGCCACGGTGCTGCTGAACCGGCTGGGCGTGCAGCGGGTCATCGCCAAGGCCCGCACCCGCACCCAGAAGGAGATCCTGCTCCGGGTGGGCGCGGATGAAGTCATCCTGCCTGAGCACGAAGCGGGGGTGCGCCTGGCCCGCAAGCTGGCCGCCGGGCACTTCATTGATTACCTGGAAGTCAGCAACGACGTGGGCATCGTGGAGCTGGTGGCGCCTTCCAGCTTCTGGGGGCATACCTTTGCCGAGCTGGCCCTGCGCCAGCGCTACGGCCTCACCGCCATGGCCGTGCGCCGGGGGTCAGAGCTCATCGTCAGCCCCAGCGCCAACTTCCGCATCGAGCCCAACGACATCCTGGTGGTGCTGGGCAAGATCGAAGATGCCGAGCGATTGAATCAGTAGGAGCGGGTTCGCAACCCGCCCGATGTCATCATGCCCGTAGGGGCGGGGCTTGCCCCGCCCGATGTCATCATAGAAAGAGACGTATTGTGCGCATCATGGATGTGAGCACGGCCCGGCGCACCATCCTGCGCCGGCCGGCATGGGATGAGATCCAGGTTCCCGATCAGGTCCTGGACCGCAACCAGGCGCTCTTCGGCGAACGCCTGACGCCCGACGAAGCGGTGCGCCGCATCCTGGCCGATGTGCGGACCCGGGGCGACGAAGCCCTCCGGGCGTGGACAGCCCGGCTGGATGGGGTGGAGGTGCCGAACCCGGTGGTGGATGGAGCGGCCATCCAGGCGGCCTACGACCAGGTGGAGCCGTCGGTGGTGGACGCGTTGCGGGTTGCGGCCCGGCGCATCGAGGCCTTCCACCGGCGCCAACCGGCCCTGAGCTGGATCCACAACGACCATGAGGGCACCGTGGGCCAACTGGTGCGCCCCATCGAACGGGTGGGCGTCTACATCCCAGGCGGCACCGCGCCCCTGCCCAGCTCCCTGCTCATGACGGCCATCCCGGCCCGGGTGGCCGGCGTGCCCCATGTGGCCGTCATCACCCCGCCCCAGCGAGAGAGCGGCCTGCCCCACCCGGCCACCCTGGTGGCGGCGGACATCGCCGGTGTGGATGTGGTCTACGCGGCCGGGGGCGCCCAGGCCATCGGCGCCCTGGCCTTCGGCACCGAAAGCGTCCGGCGGGTGGATAAGATCTGCGGCCCCGGCAACCTCTACGTCACCCTGGCCAAGCGCCAGGTCTTCGGCCTGGTGGGCATTGATGGCCTGCCCGGCCCCACGGAGACGGTGGTCATCGCCGACGAGCACGCCAACCCTGAGCTGGCCGCGGCGGACCTGCTGGCCCAGGCCGAGCACGACATCCTGGCCTGTGCCATCCTCCTGACTCCCAGCCGCCCCCTGGCAGAGGCTGTCCAGGCGGCGGTCCTCCACCAGATGGAAGAGCTGGAACGCAGCGAGACCATCCAGGGCTCCCTGGCCCGGGGCAGCGGGATTGTGGTCACCGAAAACCTGGACCAGGCCTTCGAGCTGGCCAACGAGTATGCGCCGGAGCACCTCTGCCTGCTGGTGGCGGATCCCTGGCGTCACCTGGAGCAGGTACGCCACGCCGGGGGTGTCTTCCTGGGTGAAGGCAGCTTCGAGGTGTTGGGTGACTACGTGGCCGGCCCCAGCCACGTGATGCCCACCGGCGGCACCGCCCGCTTTGCCAGCCCCATCAACGTCAACGACTTTGTGAAAATTGTCAGCATCGTCGGGCTCAACGCCCAGGCCCTGGCGGCCATCGGCCCGGCGGCAGCCACCCTGGCCCATGCCGAAGGATTGACCGGCCACGCCGCGGCCGTTCGCCGCCGCCTTCAGGATGAAAGTCCGAAATGAAGTCCAAAGTCCGGAGTCCGAAGTCAAGAATCAGGACTTCGGACTTCTAACGCGCACCAGGTTCAGACCATGAGCGACTTCCACCCACAACAATATCTGCGCCCCCACATCCGGGAGATGGAGGAGTATACCCCCATCCAACCCTTCGAAGTGTTGAGCAAACGCCTGGGCATCCCGGCTGCCCGCATTGTAAAACTGGACGCCAACGAGAACCCCTACGGTCCCGTTCCCGGGGTGGCCGAGGCCCTGGCCGAGTATCCCTTCTACCACATCTACCCGGATCCCCAGCAGGAAGAACTGCGCGCGGCCCTGAGCCGGTTCGTGGGCGTGCCCGCGGAACACATCCTGCCCACCCACGGCGCCGACGAAATGCTGGACTACCTCTGCCGCCTCTTCCTGGGGCCAGGCGACCGGGTGATCAACTGCCCGCCCACCTTCGGCATGTACAGCTTCGACGCCGGCCTGGTGGGCGCGCAGGTGGTGGAAGTGTGGCGACGGCACGACCACAGCGTGGACGTGGACGGCATCGAACGGGCCGTGCAAGAGGCGCAGGCCGACACCTTCCCCCGCCTGCTCTTCCTCACTTCACCCAACAACCCTTCCGGCACCTGGCTGCCCGACGAAGATCTGCGCCGGCTATTGGCTTTGCCCCTGCTGGTGGTGCTGGACGAGGCCTACGTGGAGTTCGCCGACCACCCCAGCCGGGCGCCCTGGGTGCTGGAGCACGAGAACCTGGTGGTGCTGCGCACCTTCAGCAAGGCCGCGGGCATTGCCGGCCTGCGCCTGGGCTACGGCATCTGCCCGGCCTGGCTCATGGCCCAACTCTGGAAGTTTAAGCAGCCCTACAACGTCAACGTGGCCGCCACCGTGGCCGGCCTGGCCAGCCTCCGCCATGTGGACCAGATCCTGGAGGTGGTGGGGCGCCTCAAGGCGGAGCGGGAACGGCTCCTGGCCGGCCTGCAGCAGGTGCCTTACCTGCGCCCCTATCCTTCCCAGGCCAACTTCATCCTGTGCGACGTGGTGGGGCTGGATGCCCTGGCCCTGAAGCAGGCCCTGGAGCAGCGGGGCGTGCTGGTGCGCCACTACAACAAGCCCGGCCTGGCCAACTGCATCCGCATCTCCGTGGGGCGTCCGGACCAGACCGACCGGCTGCTGGAAGAGCTACACAGCCTGGCCCTTGAAACACGCTGACCCCCCCACCGCCAAACCATCGCCGTAGATCTAGCGCAGCAGAGCCAATCCCAGAACATTTCCACCGGAAAGCAGAGCAACCCGTGTTCGACCTACTCATCCGCAACGGTACCATCATCGACGGCAGCGGCGCCCGGCGCTACCAGGCCGACGTGGGCATCCAGGGGGACACCATCGCCCAGATCGGCGATCTGCGGGAAGCGCCGGCCCATCGGACCATCGACGCCGCCGGCAAGGTCGTGGCGCCCGGCTTTGTGGACGTCCACAACCACTCCGACGCCTGGCTGCTCAAGACGCCCCACCTGGTCTCTAAGACGGCCCAGGGCTTCACCACCGAGGTGATCATGGCCGACGGCATCTCCTACGCGCCGGTCAACGCCCACACGGTCCGCCCCTGGATCTACTACCTGCGCGCCCTCAACGCCCTGCGCCAGGAGGAGTACACCGGCTGGGAGAGCCTGGCCGACTACATGGCCACCCTGGCCGGCCGCAACGTCCAGAACAGCATCCCCCACATCCCCTACGCCAACGTGCGCGCCCTGGTCTGTGGCTTCGGCCCCGCCGCGCCCGATGACTTCCAGCGCCGGGCCATCGTGGCCGAAATTGAACGGGGGATGGAGGCCGGCGCGGTGGGCCTTTCCACCGGCCTGGACTACATTGTCCAATGCTTCGCCAGTACCGACGAACTGGTGGAAGCCTGCCGTCCCCTGGCCGCCAGTCAGGGGCTCTACGTGACCCACATGCGCTACAAGGTGGGTATCCTGCGCGCCCTGGAGGAGGCAGTGGAGATCGGCAAACGGGCCGGGGTGCCGGTCCACATCTCTCACCTCAAGGGCGGTAGCCCCGAGCTCACCCAGGCCATCCTGGACTACATCGACCGGGTCGCGGTCAACGAGGTGGACTTCTCCTTCGACGTCTACCCTTACATGCCGGGCTCGACCATGCTCAACTACCTGCTGCCTTACGAAGTATGGGTGGAGGGTCCTCTGGGTGTGCTGCCCCGGCTGGCGGATCCCCAGGTCCGGGCCCACTTTGCCCAGGGCCTGGCCTTCCTGGACCTGGAAGAGACTTACATCGCCTGGGTGGCCAGCAAAGAGAACAGCCACCACCAGGGCAAAAGCGTGGCCCAGTATGTGGATGAGGTGGGGCGATCGCCGGCCGACGCGCTGGCGGATCTGCTCATCGAGGAGAACCTGGCCGTGCTGCTGGTCATGCACCAGGGGGAGGATGCCCTCATCGACCCCTTCCTGGCCCACCCCTGCTACATGATGGGCAGCGACGGCATCTACCACGAAGACGGCGGGATCCATCCCCGGCAGTACGGATCTGCCCCACGGCTGCTGGGCCCGTGCGTGCGGGAGAAGGGCCTCTTCAGCCTGGAGGAGGCGATCCACAAGCTGAGCGGCCGTCCGGCGGCGCGCTTCGGCCTGACGCGGCGGGGCCAGGTGCAGGAAGGTTGGTTCGCCGATATCACCATCTTCGATCCGGAGATCATCCAGGACCGGGCCACCTACGGTGATCCCCATCAGCTCCCGGTGGGTATGGAGCACGTGATCGTCAACGGCGTGCCCGTCATCCAGCATGGCGCGCCGGTAGAGCCGCTGCCCGATCCCCTGCCTGGCCGCACCCTGCGTTTTCGGGGGTGAAGATTGAAGATTGAAGAGTTGGAACCTACAACCTGTAGCCCGTAGACGGAGAGAGTGACTGTGACCCGGACTGCGCAGATTGTCCGCACCACCCGTGAGACCCAAATTGAGTTGACCCTGGCCCTGGATGGCCGGGGGCAGGCCGACATCCAGACAGGTATCGGCTTTCTGGACCACATGTTGACCCTGCTGGCCGGCCACGGGCTCTTCGACCTGACGGTCCGGGCCCAGGGCGACCTGCACATCGACGAGCACCACACCGCCGAGGATACCTTCATCTGCCTGGGCCAGGCCCTGGACCAGGCGCTGGGTGACCGTCGGGGCATTGTGCGCACGGCCCACAGCTATGTCCCCATGGACGAGGCCCTGGCCCTGGTGGCGGTGGACCTGGGCGGCCGTCCCTATTGTGTTTTCGATGCCCAGTTTGTCACCCCTCGGCTGGGCCAGTTGGGCACCGACCTGCTCTTCCACCTCTTCGAGAGCCTGGCCATCCATGGCCGCATGAACCTCCACGCCCGGGTACTCTACGGGCGCAACGACCACCACAAGGCCGAGGCCCTCTTCAAGGGCCTGGCCCGGGCCCTGGACGGCGCCACCCGCCTGGATCCTCGACGCCAGGATGTGCCCAGCACCAAGGGCACCCTGACGGCCTGAAGGCGAGCCCGGGCACCATGACCGACAACCCCACGCCCAGCAGCGCAACCCTCTATCTGGTGGCCACGCCCATCGGCAACCTGGGGGACATCACCCTACGTGCCCTGGAGACCCTGCGCCAGGTGGACTTCGTGGCCAGTGAAGATACCCGTAAGACGGGCCGTCTGCTTCAACATTTCGATATCCAGAAGCCCCAGATTGCCTTTCACGAGCACAACGAGGCCCAGGCCGGCGCCCGCATCCTGGCACTGCTGCAGGAGGGCAAATCGGTGGCCCTGGTGACCAACGCTGGCACGCCCGGCATCTCCGACCCGGGCTTCACCCTGGTGCGCAAAGTGGTGGAGGCCCAACAGGCTGGCGCCGACATCGGCCTGACCATGATCCCGGGCCCCAGCGCCCTGGTGATGGCCCTGGTTCTCTCGGGCCTGCCAGTACACAGCTTCACCTTCCGGGGCTTCCCGCCCCGCAAGCCGGGCCCCCGCCGGCGCTTTCTGGCCGTGGACAAGGATTCCCCCCACACCCTCATCTTCTACGAAAGCCCCTACCGGCTGCTGGCTTTCCTGGCCGATGCACTGGAGATTTACGGCGACCGTCCGGCTGCGGTGGCCAACGACCTGACCAAGCTGTATGAAAGTGTTCTGCGCGGCACCCTCTCCTCACTACACGAAGAACTCTCCGGAACCCGCCTGCGGGGCGAGTACGTGGTGATTATCCACGGCGCGCAGGAGCCCAGAGCGACCTGATGCGCGTATGAAACGCGTGTGAAACGGTAGTTGACACCCCTCTCAATCTGTGCTAAAGTAAATTCGAAACGCTAACGTAAGCTTTTCGTTATATTCGTCTTAGCTTCCCAGCCAATCTTAGTTTTCTCAACATCAGCCATCTATCTCCGTCGTTCACGGGGCCAGGTTGTCTCATTTGGCCCGGATGCCTCCCTCCCCGAGAGGCGGTGAGCACCCATCACCCCCAGCCAGGGTCGCAGGAACTCGTCCCATCCCCGGCTGTGGGCGGCAGAGTATATACAGGGTCTGTTCGCTTTGCCCCTGCTGGATCCATGGGCCGTTGCCCGCGCCCAGGTGGCATGGTCACCGGACTCCCCCGAGCTGGATGGCCCCATGGGCCACAAGCCCTTCATAACCCGGTTGGCATGGCTGCCAGCCGAAGGTGGATCAAGAGGGAAAAGGGTTCGAAATCCCTTCGTAAAGTTTCCAACTCATGGTGAAGGAGGTGAGGATGGCTCAAGATTCCAGGTAGACAGGGTCGGGAAAGGTCTTCTGTATGGAGCCTGCAAGCGGCATAGCCCTGCCCCCAGTCACAGGGACCTTTTCCACGGTTTATCCCTGCCATACAGTTCATTCCCCATGGCATTCGGTGTTGTATCGACTTGCTGTTCACCCGCTGAAAGGACAGAGAGATGTTCAAGAAGCAATATTGGCTGCTGGCTGTGCTGCTGATACTCAGCCTGCTCATCGGCGCCTGCTCCGGGCCCGCCCCTGCGGCGGAAGCCCCGGCCGGGAGCGGTGCAGCCGGGCAGGCGGCGGCCCCGGCACAGGTCGCCGCAGGCAGCTCCCAGCTCCCCGTGGATGTGCCACGTCAGGATCTGTTCGTTATGGACCAGATCTTCCGTTACAGCGTCATCGACAACTACAACTTCTGGATCAACGGTCCGCATGAGCCCCATCGCCATGCCCTGATGATGGAAACCCTCTGGATCCGGGATCAGGAGACCGGTGAACGCATCAACGACGTCGCGGCTTCTGGGCCAGTCTACAATGACGACTTCACCCAGATGGACGTGCAGCTGCGCGACAATATCTACTGGAGCGACGGCGTTCAGTTCACGGCAGACGACCTGATCTATACCGTTGAATTGCTCAAGTCAAACCCCAGCCTCAACAAGGCGGGCTGGTCCACCCAGTTGAACCAATTCATGGAATCGGTGGAAAAGACCGGCGACTTCAGCGTACGCTTCCACCTGACCGGCCCCAACCCCCGCTTCCACAACCTCTTCGAAGCCCGCTGGAACGGCATCTACATGATGCCCAAACACATCTTTGAAGAGGTGGAAGATCCGGCCACCTTCAACTTCAGCCCGCCGGTGGTGTTGGGCGCCTATGTGCCTGTTGAGAGCGATCCCAACGGCTACTGGGAGCTCTTCAAGCTGCGTGAAGACTGGGAGCGCACCCCTGCCGGTATCGTCGTCGGTGAACCGGGTCCTCCCTATGTGCTCACCATCTTCTATGGCGACAGCGCCAAGAAGGCCATCGCCATGTCCCGGGGTGAGCTGGATGTCTACTTCGACGCGGACATTGAGGCCTTCGAAACCACCCTGGACACTACGCCCACTGCCCGGTCCTGGTACACGGACTTCCCCTGGGCCTACCCCAACGAGGTCTCGACTCGCCAGCTGACCTTCAACTTGGACAACCCGCTCTATGCCAACAAGGACGTGCGCTGGGCCCTGGCCCTGGCCCTGAACATCGTGGAGCTACAGACCGAATACATCGGTGGCGTGGCCAAAGTGACACCGGTGCATATCCCGCCCACCTCCACCCTCACCCGGATTTACCTGGATCCGCTGGAGGAGTGGCTGCAGAACCTGGAGATTGAGATCGAACCGGGCGTGATGTACAAGCCCTACGACCCGACCGTGCCTGACCAGATTGCAGCCTGGGCCGAATCGCAAGGGTACCAGGTGCCCGGCACGCCCCGGGAAGTCTTTGGCACCGGCTGGTGGAAGCACGATCCTGAGGTTGCTGAACGGCTGCTCCTCAAGCACGGCTTCAGCCGGGATGGCAACGGCAAATGGCTCACGCCAGACGGCGAACCCTGGGTTATCAACCTGATCTCGCCGCCGGACGAGAACGATGCCTTCCGTATGGCCAACGCCGCCGCCGACATGTGGAGCGACTTCGGCATCGACGTCAACCTGCAGGGGCTGGAGCGAAGCGTCTGGGATCAGAACAACTTCGTCGGCCAGTTTGACGTGACCACGCCGTGGCACAGCATGGCCCTGGCCTCCGGTGACATCTGGCCCGAGAGCCGCGGCCTGCACCCCCAATACTACGTGCCGGCGCCTGAGGATCACCGCTCCCTGGGTGGTAGTAATGTGGGCCGCGTCAACGATCCTCGCATCGGCGAGCTGCTGGACGCCATGCAGGCCGTGAATCCAGATAGCGAGGAGAACTTCGAGCTCGGCCGCGAGTTCCTCAAGCACTGGATCGAGAACATGTACGACATTACCGCCATTTCCTTCAAGAAGTTTGTCACCTGGGATGAGCGCTACTGGACCGGGTTCCCCACGGCGGAGAATCCCACCTACATGCCGCTCTACTGGTTCCAGGGTGGCAAGTTCCCCATTCAGGATCTGGATCCTGTAGGCCAGTAACAGGCCCATGAGGCGTGAAACGGGATGCGAGGGGGTGGCCTCCCTTTACCTATCCCGTTTCACGCCTCGCCGTGCCACCAGAGTCAGGTTCCAGAGCTTTCCCGTGTAGAGGGATACTGTCATGACGTTATTCAAAGAGTACATTTTGCCCCGACTTGTCCAGTGGATCCTGGTCATTTTCATCGGGGTCACGGTTACCTTCCTCATTCCGCGTCTCTCGCCGGTTAATCCGGTCGACCAGGCCCTCGGCCGCATGACGGCCTTTCAGACCCTCAGCCCCGAGGCTACATTGGAGTTGCGCCAATCCCTGCTGGATCTGTATGGTCTGGAGGGCTCGTTGCTGGACCAGTACCTCAACTTCTGGAAACGGGTCCTGCGAGCCGACCTGGGCCCCTCCTTCACATCCTTTCCCATGACCGTCAACGCCATTATCGGCAACGCCATCTGGTGGACGGTGGGATTGTTGGGCACGACCGTCGTGCTCTCCTGGATCCTGGGAGTGATTCTGGGGGGATTGGCCGGCTATTTTCGCAATCGCTGGTGGTCCCAGCTTTTGGAAAATACGCTGATCATTATCTACCCCATCCCCTATTACATCGTGGCCTTCGTCCTGTTGATGATCTTCGCCTACTACTTCCCCATTTTCCCGCTGGTCGGTGGAGCACGGGGTACACCCAGCTTCTCTTGGAGCTACCTCAGCAGCCTGCTGGAGCATGCCTTCCTGCCGGCGCTGTCCATCATTCTTGGTGCCACCGCCTTCCGCTTCATCATGTCAAAGGCGCTGGCCAGCACCGAAGTGTCCAGCGACTACGTGCAGTATGCGGAGATGGCTTCTTTGCCCAGGCGCAGGATCCTCTTCTCCTATGTACTCCGCAACACCATGTTGCCCCAGGTGACGGATCTGGGCCTTTCCCTGGGTGCGATCTTTGAAGGCGCACTCATCACCGAGTTTGTATTTGGTTATCCGGGTCTTGGCAGCGCCCTCTACGTCGCCATTGTCTCTGCGGACTACAACCTGATCATGGGGATCGCCCTGCTCTCCATCTTTGGCATTGCCACGGCGTCCCTGCTGGTCGATCTCACCTATCCGCTCCTCGACCCGCGCGTTCGCTACCGATAGTTCACGGGAAAGGCACACCCATGGTTGTCATACGAGATCTTCTTCGTTTCAGTCCATCCTTTCGGGTCGGCGCCCTCATCCTGGTGGTTGTCCTGGCGCTGGTGGTTCTTTCGTTCTTCTCCCCCTACGCGCCGGATGATCGGCGGGTGGTGCCGCGCAATCAACCTCCTTCCCAGGAATATCTGCTGGGCACAACGTCCACTGGCCAGGATGTCTTTTGGATGTTGACCTACGCGGTGCGCAACACCCTGATCATTGCCAGCATCGCCGTCCTCATCGGACGCAGCATCGGCGTGCTGCTGGGCATGATCTCCGGCTATCTGGGAGGGACGTTCGACCGGACCATTTCTTCGGTGGTAGATACCTTCATCGTCATTCCCCGGTTACCCCTGGTGATTCTGATTGCCGCCATATTGCGAGGGCAATTGTCGTTTATTGGGTTGGGCCTGCTGCTGGGCCTTCTAGACTGGGCCTACCCCTCCAAACGATACCGCTCGCAGATATTGAGCCTTCGGGAACGGGAATTCACCTACACAGGCATTTATGCGGGGATGGGCACCTTCAAGATCGTCACCCGGGAGCACCTACCTTTTCTGATTCCATTTCTGATGGCCGATGTGGTCAGTGGCTTCCTCTTTGCCATCGGCTTCGAGGTGACGCTGGCAGTACTCGGCCTGGGCGATCTGAATACCCAGACTGTAGGGACAATGATCTACTGGGGAAACTACTATCAGGCCCTGCTCACCAATCGCACCTGGGTGCTCATTGCGCCCATCGCGGCCTCTGTCTTGACCGTGGTCGGATTCTACCTAGTCTCCCTCGGCCTGGGCAACTACCTGGATCCGCGCACGCGTCTGCTCCGTCTGCAGGTACAGGGATAGAAGCATGCAAGCCACTGTCGAATCCAATATTGTTGAAGTCAACAACCTGCGAGCCTACTACATCACGAAGGCCTACGGGGTTGCTCGCACGGTGCAGGCCGTGGATGGCATCTCGCTGGCCATCAAACGAGGCGAGGTCTACGGCATTGCCGGCGAGTCCGGCTGTGGCAAGTCCACGCTGATGCGGGTGATGCTGGCGGCCCACCAACCACCGCTGACCGTGGTGGAAGGCTCGGTCACCTACCGCTTTGATGAT
This sequence comes from Litorilinea aerophila, assembly GCF_006569185.2. NCBI lineage: Bacteria > Bacillati > Chloroflexota > Caldilineae > Caldilineales > Caldilineaceae > Litorilinea > Litorilinea aerophila. Next base: position 64,120 of record NZ_VIGC02000022.1, read on the forward strand.
GAGGAGATCTCCGCCCTTTCCTTGACGCCTGAGGAACTGCGGGAGATCCGCTGGAAGCAAGTCTCGTACGTTCCCCAGGGGTCCATGCATGTCTTGAACCCGGTGCGCCGCATTCGCGACACCTTCCACGACTTTATCTCTGCACATCAGTTCGTCAGCAAACAAGAAGCCCTGGAGATGACCCGCGCCTATCTGGCCGAGCTGGGGCTGCCGGAAAAGGTCCTCGCGGCCTATCCCCACCAGCTCTCTGGCGGCATGCGCCAACGGGTGACCATCGCCCTGGCCACGATCCTTTGGCCCAAGCTGACCTTTGCCGACGAACCGACTACCGCGCTGGATGTGCTGGTCCAGCGGGGCGTGATTCAGCTGCTGAAGGAAATCCAGCAGGAGAAGAAGAACACGCTGGTGGTGGTCACCCATGACATGGGCGTCCACGCCAACCTGGCCGACCGCATTGCTGTTCTCTATGCTGGCAAGCTCATTGAGGAAGCCGACACCCGTACCATCTTCAAACGGCCCCAACATCCCTATACCCAGTACCTGATCCAATCGCTTCCCAAAATCGAGGACAAGACAGAGCGGGTGAGCATCCCCGGGCGCCCACCTGCCCTGGATAATCCACCCAGCGGATGCCGATTCCATCCCCGCTGTCCCTACGCCATGCCCATCTGCAAGAAGGAGGCACCTCCGCTCATTGAAAGTGAACGGGGACATCGGGTTGCCTGTTTTTTGGTGTCAGAGGAACAAGAGAATGTCCCAGAACGCTACCGAGAATTTGCTGCAGGTTAAAGATCTCACCAAGATTTTCAACATTCGCCAGGGACTGTCCACCAAGCACTTCACCGCTGTGGACCGTGCGAACTTTTCCATCCACGCCGACCGGCCAGAAATTCTGACCATCGCGGGTGAAAGCGGCAGCGGCAAGACTACCATAGCGCGCATGATTTTGGGCCTGGAGGATCCTAGCGCAGGCGCGATCTACTACAAAGGCCGGGACGTCACCAAGATCAACAAGAAAGAACGGCGCTCCTGGTTCATGCGTGAGGTCCAGCCCATCTTTCAGGATCCATTCGCCACCTTCAGCCCGCTCAAGCGCGTGGATTCCTACCTGTACGAAACCGCACGCAACTACCGCATGGTGAAACGCGACCGCGTCGACGCCTACATCGACGAAGCGCTGCACTCGGTGGGGCTTTCCCTCCAGGAGGTGAAGGGGCGTTATCCCAACGAACTTTCAGGCGGCCAGGTGCAACGCATCTCCATCGCCCGCGCACTGCTGACCAAACCCTCCCTCCTGGTGGCGGATGAACCGGTCTCCATGCTGGACGCCTCCCTGCGCATGTCCATCGTCAATCTCTTCATGCGGTTGAAGGAAGAGCGGGGGGTGAGCGTGATTTACATCACCCACGACCTGGCCACGGCCTACTACGCCGCCGACCGCATCGCGGTGATGCTGCGTGGCTGGATCGTGGAAGCCGGCCCGGTGGAAGATGTGCTGGCCCGCCCGCTCCATCCGTACACCAAAATCCTCAAGGAGTCGGTGCCCCAGGCCGATCCCGACCGCAAGTGGGAGGAGACCGCCACCCTGGCCACTCTTGAGACAGAGGAATACTTGCGGGCAGGCTGCAAATTTGCCAGCCGCTGTCCGGCAACGATGGATGTCTGCAAAACGACCGTGCCCGACAACTACGCAGTCGCCGGACGCACCGTCAAATGCTTCCTTTACGACGAAAAGACTGTGGGTGCTGAATCGGTCGCCCGCCATGTCCAGGGTGAGATCCCGCTGATGCCGGCCATGACCTGATGCCTCCTGGTTCCCCTGTCATCCCGTCGCGGGTCACGTCGTCAGGGAGCAATGCCCATGCCCGACTACCTGTCCATCACGGAAGTACCCGGCGCGCCGGTCAACCGAGAGCAACTGGGGCGCATGGTGCTCCGCTACAGCCTGGCTGCCGCCCTGGCGGATGGCCGCCCTACCCTGGAGGTGGGGTGTGGTGCTGGCATTGGCCTGGGCCTGCTGCTGGATCGGGCGGCCCCGCTGGTCGCCTGTGACGGCTCCTTCGGGGCCGTCTCCCTGGCACGGCAGTCCCTGGGCCATGCCGTCCCCCTGGCCCAGGCCGATGCCCACTACCTGCCCTATCGTGAGGACACCTTCGATTTCATCTTCAGCTTCGAGATGATTTATTATCTGGCGCGGCCCATCCAATTCCTGGGGGAATGCCATCGCCTCCTGACCCGGGGAGGGCAGATCCTGGTGGGCACCAGCAATCCAGACTGGCCTTTTTTCGTGCCTGGCCAGCTCAGCGTGCACTACCCCACCGCACCGGAGCTGGTCAGCTGGCTTCGGGCGGCCGGCTTTGAGTCCATCCACCTCTATGGATCCCTGCCGGTGGATCAGATGGGGCGCCGATTTCACACCGTACTGGTGGCCTGGCTGCGCCGCCATCTCCTGCGCCTGGGCATCCTGGCGCAGGACAACCGGCTCACCCGGCTGCTGAAGCGGTTGAGCTACGGCCATCTGACGCCCCTGCCCCGGCAGCTATCCCGGACCATGGGGGTAGCGGCCCCGTTCCGGGAACTGACCGCCATCGATCCCGGCCAGCGGGACCGACGCCACCGGGTGCTCTTCGTGCTGGGCCGGGCAAGAAAAAACCATACATGACGCAGCTGAAAAAACCACGGATTCACGAAGATATCAACTTGACACCCTTGCAAAAAGAGTATTTTTGAACGCAAAGGCACAAAGGGACAAAGAAACGCAGGAGAGAATCAACCGAATCAGCGCTCATCTGCGTGGGTCAGCGTCCTAATTTAACCTTTTTGCAGTAGAGCCTATCAACCTGCCTCTGGCAGTAAAACCTTGACACCTTTCACAGGAGAACAAACATGCTCAAAGTTGCGGTCATCGGCATGGGCAACATCGGCAACACCCATGCCTCCGTCTACAAAGAGGACAACCTGGCCGAGCTGGTCGCGGTCTGTGACATCATCCGAGAGCGGGCCGACAAGGCCGCGGAGCGGTTTGGCGTGCCCGCCTTCTACAGCGTGGACGACCTGCTGCGTAACGTGGAACTGGACGCGGTGAGCATCACCACGGCCGGGGTCGAAAATGGCAGTGACCACTACGAGCCTACCATGCAGTGCCTGGAGGCGGGGCTGCACGTGCTGGGGGAAAAGCCCATCTGCAATGACATTCAAAAGGCCCGGGAAATGGTCGCCAAGGCCGATGAGAAGGGCGTCTACTACGGTATCAACCTCAACCACCGCTTCGTCCCTCCCGCAGCCCGGGCCAAACAGTGGGTGGAGGAAGGCCGGCTGGGCCACCTGCTGCTCATGAACATGACCATGTGGATCGGCAACCCCAATGACACGTCGCCCTGGTTCCACATCCGCGCCCTGCACCCCCACTCCCTGGACATCATGCGCTACTTCTGCGGCGATGTGAAGCGGGTCCACGCCTTCTTCAACCGGGCGCCGGGCCGGGTCTGCTACTCCAACGTCCAGGTGAACCTGGAGTTCGTCAACGGCGTGGTGGGACACCTCACCGGCAGCTACGACGCCAACCCCCGCCACAACCTGGAACGCTGCGAGGTCATGGGCACGGAAGGCCGCTTCGTCCTGGACAACCTCTACGAGGAGCTGACCTTCTACCCCCGGCGCAGCGACGAGCTGACCGTCATCCGCAACAGCATCATGGGCGGCCTGAGCGGCTTCGGCGCCACCTTCACCAACCGCATCCACCGCTGGCTGGAACAGATCACCGCCGGCGTCCCCCGGGACCAGATCGAGGCTTCCGGCAAGGATGGCCTGGCCGTCCAGGAGATCATCGAGGCCGCCATCCGCTCCCACGAAAGCGGCCGGGCCGAAGAGGTGCCGGTGGTGAGTGAGCTGATTGGGTGATCAGGGGATTGGGTGGCTGCCACGGTCCAAAAGTACGGTGGCGGCGACACCCCCATTTCATGTTTCGCTCGCTCTATCTCATTCCTATGAACGTCATTCCCATGAACGAGGGGAAATCTTATGTTACGCGTCTGTGTGATTGGACTGGGCCCCATCGGCAACCGGCATGCCCGCATCTACCAGGAGGATCCCCTGGCCGAGTTGGTGGGGGTGTGTGACTGGGATCGGGAACGGGCCGACGCGGCGGCCGCCCGCTACGGCGTGCCAGCCTTCTACGACGTCCAGGAAATGCTGGAAGCCCTGCACCCGGACGTCTGCAGCGTGGCCACCGGCGGCCACGAGTACGGCAGCGAGCACTACCTGCCCACCATGCAGGCCCTGGAGTTCGGCTGCCACGTGCTGGGCGAAAAGCCCATCTCCAACGAAATCCACGAGGCAGAGGAGATGGTGGCCAAGGCCCGAGAAAAGGGCGTCTGCTACGGCATCAACCTCAACCACCGCTTCACCCCGGCGGCCCGCATCGCCAAGCAGTGGCAGGAAGAAGGGCGCATCGGCCATCTACTTTTCATCAACATGAGTATGTGGATCAAGAACCCGCGCGAAACCTCGCCCTGGTTCCAGATCAAGGCCCTCCACCCCCACACGGTGGACATCATGCGCTACTTCGGCGGCGACATCGAAGCCGTCCACTGCTTCGCCACTAAGGCCCCCGGCCGCCAGATCTGGTCCACCGCCACCTTCAACATGCGTTTCAAGAACGGCGCGGTGGGCACCCTGACCGGCAGCTACGACATCGAGCGGGGACACCCCATGGAACGCTGCGAAGTGGCCGGGGTCAAGGGCCGCTTCGTCATCGAAGACATGTACCGGGAAGTCACCCTCTACCCGGCCGGCGATCCCATCAAGCTGGTCTACACGAACCCCATCTTCGGCGGCATGCGGGACTTCGAGGACACCTTCCGCAACCGCATCCACCGCTTCCTGGAGCAGGTGAGCGAGGGGGTGGACCCCGAGGAGATCGACGGTTCCGGCGCCCAGGGGCTGGCCGCCCAAAAGGTCCTGGCCGCGGCCATCGAGTCGCTGCAGAACGAGACCGTCGTGTACGTCAAGTAGGAGTCCATTCAACAGACCCACGCCTAGCCAGGGCGAACGGACTACGGTGACCATGACCCGCTTCGTTGCGGACCTCCACATCCACTCCCACTACTCCCGGGCCACCAGCCGGGATCTAACCCTGGAGCACCTTGCCCGCTGGGCCCAGATGAAGGGCGTCCACGTGGTGGGCACAGGCGACATCGCGCATCCTGGCTGGCTGGCCGAGATCCGGGAGAAGTTGGAACCCGCCGAGGAGGGGCTCTTCCGCCTGAAACCAGAACTGGAGCAGGCTGTCCAGGCCCAGGTGCCGCCTGCCTGCCAGGCCCCGGTGCGCTTCCTGCTGGCCGGCGAGGTGAGCAACATCTACAAGAAAAACGGCCGGGTCCGCAAGCTCCATCACGTGCTCTTCCTGCCCGACCTGACAGCGGTGGAGAAGCTCCAGGCCCGGCTGGAACAGATCGGCAACATCCGCGCGGACGGCCGCCCCATCCTGGGGCTGGACTCCCGGGAACTGCTGGAGATCCTGCTGGAGACCGATCCCCGGGCCTACCTGATCCCGGCCCACATCTGGACCCCCTGGTTCTCCCTGCTGGGCTCCATGTCCGGCTTCGACTCGGTGGAGGAGTGCTTCGAGGATCTGACGCCCCACATCTTCGCCCTGGAGACGGGCCTCTCGTCGGATCCCCCCATGAACTGGCGGGTCTCCGCCCTGGACCGCTACACCCTGGTCTCCAACTCGGATGCCCACTCGCCCCAGAAGCTGGCCCGGGAAGCCAACCTCTTCAACACCGAGCTCTCCTACCCGGCCATCCACGCCGCGCTGAAGAGCGGCGATCCCGAGGCCTTCCTGGGGACGGTGGAGTTCTTCCCCGAAGAGGGGAAATACCACTTCGACGGCCACCGCAAGTGCGGCGTGCGCTGGCATCCCCGGGAGACCCGGGTCCACCAGGGCCTCTGTCCCGTCTGCCAGAAGCCGGTCACCGTGGGGGTGATGCACCGGGTGGAGAGCCTGGCCGACCGGCCGGAGGAGGATGTGAGCGCATCAGGGCGTCATCCCTTCCACCGCCTGATTCCCCTGCCAGAGCTCCTGGGCGAGATCCACCAGGTCGGCCCCGGCAGCAAGACGGTGCAGGCCGCGTACCAGGCCCTGCTGGCAACCCTGGGCCCCGAGCTGGAAATCCTGCTTCACCTGCCCCTGGACGCCATCCAACAGGCCGGGGGGCCCCTCCTGGCCGAGGGCATCCGACGCATGCGGGCCGGCCAGATCGCCAGCAACCCCGGCTTCGACGGGGAGTACGGCGTGATCCAGGTCTTTGCCGACGAAGATCCGGGCGCCGCGCCCCAGCTGGATCTCTTCGGGGAGATGGACGACGAAGCGTTGGCAGAGGCACCCGCCGGGCCACGGCACCCCTCGGGGCAGCAGGCGCCTCCATCCGACGACGCCCCGGCGGTTTCCCCGATGCCAGCCGTGGCAGAAGTGGAACAGGCGGCAGACGCAACGCTGGAGGGGACAGCAGAAACCAGGCCAGAGCACGCCGAGGATGCGCCCATCCATGCCTGGGAACAGCCTCTGCTCTTCGGCCAAACGGCGCCGCCCTCCGAGGCGCCGCGTCCCCCCGAGGGTGCAGCATCCCGGGTGGATGCCTGGCCACCCCTGGCCCACCTGAACGACGAACAACGCCGCGCCGTCCTCTGTGTCGACCGGCCCCTCCTGATCGTGGCCGGCCCCGGCACCGGCAAGACCCGCACCCTGACCTATCGCCTGGCCTACCTGATGGCCTGCCATGGCGTGCCGCCCGAGCAGATCCTGGCCATCACCTTCACCAACAAGGCGGCGGAGGAGATGGCCGAGCGGCTGGCCGCCCTGACCGATGCAGCCACCGCGGCCCGGGTGATGGTGCGCACCTTCCACGCCTTCGCGGCCTGGCTGTTGCGGGAACACGGCCAGCGCCGGGACCTGTCGGCGGACTTCGCCATCTGCCAGGAAGAGGAGCGGCTGGCCCTGCTGCGCCATGCCTGCCCCGGCCTGACCGAGGGGACCTGCCGGCAGACCCTCCGCCACATCTCCCAGGCCAAGAACGAGCTGTTGCCGCCGGGTGCGCCGTCGCTGGCCACCCGCTTCCCAGAGGTGGCCGACTTTCCCGCCCGCTACGCGGCCTATCAGGCCGCCCTGCGCCAGCATCATTTGATGGACTTCGACGATCTGCTGGGCGAGGCGGTGGCCCTGCTCCAGGAGGAGCCGACGGTGCGGCAGGCCCTGCAGCAGCGCTTCCGCTGGATCTCGGTGGACGAGTACCAGGACGTCAACCTGGCCCAGTACCGGCTCCTGCGCCTCCTGACCGGCGACGCGGATCCGTCCGCCGACGGGCGGCCCAACCTGTGCGCCATCGGCGACCCGGACCAGGCCATCTACGGCTTCCGGGGGGCGGACCGGGGCTATTTCCTGCGCTTCACCGAGGATTACCCGGACGCCCAGGTGCTCCAGCTCCGCCAGAACTATCGCTCCACCCAGTCCATTCTGGATGCAGCGCGCCAGGTCATCGCCCAGAGCGCGGGCCGGGAGGGCGATACCGTGCCCCTGGAGATCTGGTCCGAGTTCTTCGACGCCACCAGGCTGGAGATCTATCAGGCGCCTACCGACCGCGCCGAGGCCGAGTATGTGGTCCACCAGATCGAGCAGATGGTGGGCGGCACCAGCTACTTTTCTCTGGATTCAGGCCGGGTAGCGGGGACGGAAGAGGGGCGGCGCGCCTTCGCCGACTTCGCGGTGCTCTTCCGCACCCACGGCCAGGGCCGCCTCCTGGAGGAGGCCTTTGCCCGCTCCGGCATTCCGTACCAGGTGGTGGGGCGGCGTCCCCTGGCAGAGTACCGGGAGGTGCGCCAGGTGCTGGCCTACCTCTGGCTGTTGCGCAACCCGCGGAGCGCCTTTCACCTGGCCCGTCTCCTGGGGCTGGACCTGCCCCCGGCGGCGCTGGGGACGGTTCTTGCGTCCCTGCCTGGGCCCTTCTGGCAGCTTGCGGAGGATGCGGGGAAGCAGGTGGCGGCCGCGGTGGGCCTGGCCGGCCGGCCGGGGACGGCGTGGACGCGGCGCTGGCATCAGGTGTGCGCCCGCCTGCAGGAGCTGGAGGCATTGCAGGGGGAGGCGCCGCTGACCCGGCTGCTGGAATCCCTGAGCCAGGACCTGGAGGGCCTGGACGATGCCGGGCAGGAGCGGCTCCGGCAACTGATGCGCCGGGCCATCCCCTTCGGCCAGGATCTGAACGGCTTCCTGGAGGCCCTGTCCCTCCAGGGGGAGGCCGACACCTACGATCCCCGGGCCGACCGGGTCCCTCTGATGACCCTCCACGCGGCCAAGGGGCTGGAATTTCCGGTGGTCTTCATCGTGGGCTGTGAAGAGGGCCTCCTCCCCTACCGGCGGGGCGAGGAGTTGCGGGGGGACAAACCGGACGATGCAGCGGAGACAGCGGCCGGCGAGGAGGCAGATGTGGAAGAGGAACGCCGGCTCTTCTACGTGGGCCTGACCCGGGCGCGGGAAAAGCTGATCCTGACCCACGCGCGGCGGCGTCACCTCTACGGTCGGCGGATGGCCAACGAGCCTTCCCGCTTCCTGGCGGACATCGAGGAGACCCTGAAGGAAGTGAAAGAGATGGCCCAGCGCAAAACCCGGCCGGACGCCTCCCGGGCGCGACCAACGCTGGAGCAGTTGCGGCTGTTCGAGACGTGACAACGTGACAGGGTGGCAACGTGACAACGTGACAGGGTGATGAGTCAAGACAGGGTTACTGTATCACCTAATCACCCAATGATTGTCCTCCAAAGACGGGAGAAAGACGGATGAGTAGCCGAATCGGCATTGGCGTGATCAGCTTTGCCCATGGACATGCCCACGCCTACTGCCAGCGCATGCTGACCTATGACGACGTGAAACTGGTGGCCTGCTGGGACGATGACCCGGCCCGGGGGGAAGCGGCGGCGGCCAAGTATGGCATGACCTACTCGCCCCACCTGGAGGATCTCCTCCACAACCCCCAGATCCAGGGCGTCATCGTCACCTGCGAGACCCACCGCCATGCCGAGATGGTGCTGGCCGCTGCCGCCGCAGGGAAGGACATCCTCTGCCAGAAGCCCATGGCCCTCACCCTGGCCGACTGCGACCGCATGGCCGCGGCCGTGGAGCGGGCCGGGGTCAAGTTCATGATGGCCTTCCAGATGCGGCGGGATCCCTCCAACATCAAGATCAAAGAGGTGGTGGAGAGCGGCGTGCTGGGCCAGATCAGCGTGCTGCGCCGCCGCCACTGCATCCCGGTGCTCTTCAACCCGGACTTCGTCAACGGCCCCACCCGCTGGCACCTGGACCCGGAGAAGAACATGGGGATGTTCATGGACGATGCCTCCCACGCCACGGACTTCATCCACTGGATCCTGGGGCGGCCCGTGAGCGTCATGGCCGAAATCGGCAACACGGTCACCCAGGTGGCGCCGGACGACACGGGCGTGGCCATCTACCGCTTCGCCGGCGGCGCCATGGCCGTGCTGCTCAACTCGTCGGTGACCCTGGCCGGCGAGAACACCACGGAGATCTACGGCGACCAGGGGGTGCTGATCCAGAACCACGACGACGTGCCGTCCACCAACGGGCCGTTGCCGCCCCACCCCATCGCGCTCAAGCTCTACACCCGGGAACAACCCCGCTGGCAAGATCTGGGCATTCCCATTCCGGCCAGCCACGGCGAACGCATCGCGGCCGTCCCCCGGGCCTTCGTGGACTGCCTGCGCCACGACACCCCGCCCGACGTCACCGCGGAAGATGGCCGGGTCTCGGTGGAGATGGTGCTGGGTGCCTACCAGTCGGCCCGGGAGGGACGGCGGGTGACGTTTCCGCTGTGATACAGGCGAGGCCGGGCGAGCCTTGGACCGATGATTGAAATCATCGGCTGGCACACCCCAAGTGCGTTGAAACGCACTCAACGGGACGGATGACGCCCGGCTTGAAATTGAATGTACAATTCCACACAATTCTAGTCCACACAATTCTAGAGGAGTTTAGACGACACCATGGCAACACGTCCACGCAGCAGACGCAGACCGCCAAACATTATCCTGATGGGCATCGATTCGTTGCGTCGGGACCACATGAGCTGCTACGGCTACCATCGGCTGACCACGCCCCACATTGACCGCTTCGCCCAGGAGAGCACCCTCTTCGAGCAGACCTTCAGCGCGCACATCCCCACCACCAGCGCCTACGCTTCCATGCTCACGGGCATGGACGTCTTCACCACCCAGGTGGTGGCCCTGCGCCACAAAGGCCCCCTGCGCCCCGAGGTGAGCACCCTGGCCGAGATCCTGCGGGAAGAGGGCTACAACACCACCTGCGTGGGTTTCAGCGGCAACCCCTCGTCCCGGGGCTTTGACAATTACCTAGACTATGCCGGCTGGGGCAGCTGGAATGAAGGCCGCAGCCCCAAGGCCCAGAACCTCAACGAGGTGGCCATCCCCGAGCTGGAGCGGCTGGCCCGCAAGCGCAAGCCTTTCTTCCTCTTCCTGCGCCACATGGATCCCCACGCGCCCTACCTGCCGCCGGAGCCCTTCGAGCGCATGTTCTACCACGGCAACGAATGCGACCCGAAGAACAAGTCCATGGAGCCGGTGATGGCCTTCAAGCCCTTCCGGGACTTCTTCGCCAGCTGGATGCCGCCGGGCATCACCGACAAGGACTACGTCATCGCCCAGTACGACGGCGCCATCGCCTACATGGACGCGGCCATCCGCTCCATCTTCACCGCCATCACCAGCCTGGGCCTGGACGACAACACCATCGTGGTCATCAACGGCGACCACGGCGAAACCCTCTACGAGCATGAATGCTACTTCGACCACCACGGCCTCTACGATCCCACCCTGGTGGTGCCCCTGATCATCCGCTACCCGGGCCACCTGCCCGCAGGCAAGCGGGTGCGAGGCTACAACCAGCACAAGGACCTGGTGCCCACCCTGCTGGAGCTGGCCAACATCCAGCGGGACGACATCCAGTTCGACGGCCGCAGTCTGCTGCCCATGGTGCGGGGCGAGGTGCCTTCCCACGAGAGCGAAATCTACCTGACCGAGTGCACCTGGATGCGCAAGCATGGCTGGCGCACCCCCGAGTGGAAGCTCATCGTGGCCCTGGAGCCGGACTTCCACTTCAAGCCGGAGGTGGAGCTCTACAACCTGGTGGAAGACCCCGAGGAGAACCACAACCTGGCCGAAAGCGAACCCGGGGTGGTGGCCATGCTCAAGGAGCGGATGGAAGCCTGGATCGCGAAGCGAGAAGCCGAGACCGGCCTGCCCAACCCCATCCTCAACCAGCCGGGCTGGCACGGCCGGGAAGGCATCGACTACTTCACCAGCTCCCAGCAGGCCTACGACACCCTGCACATCGGCGACCCGGCCCAGGCCGCGCGGCTCCAGTCCCGTTCACGCGAGTAATATTGGGTCATTGGATGGTTCGGTGATTGGAGGACTGGGCGATACCCCATCACCGAATCACCCAATGACCAAATGACCCAATCACCCAATGAGGCCTCCCATGATCATCGACAGCCATTCCCATGCCTGGCCCCGCTGGCCCTACCAGCCGCCGGTACCCGACTTCGAGTCCCGGGGGCGGGTGGAACAACTGCTGTATGAAATGGACCAGGCCGGGGTCGATCAGGCCGTCATCGTCTGCGCCCGCATCGACCACAACCCGGACAACAACGACTACGTGGCCGAACAGGTCCAGCGCTACCCCGACCGCCTGCACCAGTTCGCCGACGTGGACTGCTCCTGGTGGCCCACCTACCACACGCCGGGGGCGGCTGACCGCCTGCGCGAGGCCGCCGACCGCTGGCCCATCAAGGGATTCACCCACTACCTCAAGGCCGACGACGACGGCGCCTGGCTCTATTCGGACGAGGGGCTGGCCTTCTTCGAAGTGGCGGCCCAGCGTCGCCTCATCGCCAGCATCGCCTGCCGGCCCCAGCATCAGCCGGCCATCCGCCGGGTCGCGGCCGCCTTTCCCACTCTGCCCATCCTCATCCATCACCTGGGCGGGGTGCGCCAGGACGAAGCGCCGCCCAGGCCCCTGCTGCAGGAGGTGCTGGAGTCGGCCCGGTATCCCAACATCTACCTGAAGTTCTCCGGCTTTGCCTACGTGGCCACGGTCCAGTGGGATTTCCCCTACTGGGAGACCCACCCGGTGATCCGTCCGCTGTACGAGCACTACGGGCCGCGGCGCATGTGCTGGGGGTCGGACTACCCGGTGGTGCGCAAATTCATGACCTACCGCCAGGCGTTGGAAGCCTTCCGCACCCACTGCACCTTCGTGCCGGAGGAAGAAAAGCCGTGGATCCTGGGCCAAAATCTGGCCCACCTGCTGGAGACGGGCCAGGTGCCCCACTAGTAAATCCCGGCAGAAATTCGCCGACAGTATCCACCAGGGGTAATGCCGCCGAATTTCTGCCGTGGTATTTACGCCAGACTGTAGTAGAGAGGAAAACAACCATGTCGCTCATCACCATCATCGGCCGCGGCCATTCGGGTACCCGGGCCATCTCCCATACCCTCTACGCCAGCGGCGTCTACATGGGCGCGTGCCTCAACCGCTCGGGTGACCTGGTCCCGCCCCAGGACATGTACGAAGCCTGTCGGGTGCTGGCCCGCCACGTCCGCTGGCAGGGCGATCTCTCCTGGGACTTCAGCCAGCTCCACACCATGGAGATCCCAGAGGAGTTTCGTCGCCTGATTGAATCCTACCTCTCCAGCGTGCTGGCCGAGCACGCCCGTCACCCCGACGCGCCCAAGGGCTGGAAGATCCCGGAGACGACCCTGGTCTACCCCTGGATCCGCCGCCTGTTCCCCGACATCAAATACATCTTCTGGATCCGGGATCCCCGGGACTGCATCCTGAACCGGCACCTCACCGACGACCTGCGGGATTTCGGCATTCAGTATCCCGAGACGGACGACCTGCGCCTGCGCCGGGCCATCTCGTGGAAATACCAGTACGACCTGGTGAAGGCCACCCCCCGGCCGGAAAACTGGATCGAGGTGCGCTTCGAGGACTTCGTCCTGCGCCAGGAGGAGACGCTGCAGCGGCTGGAGGAGTACCTGGGCATCCCCCTGGCCCGCATCCCCGTCCGCCCAGACGCGGTGGGCCGCTGGCGACAGGACGAGGGCGTTCACGACTTCGACTTCTTCAGGCCAGCCCTGGAGGAGTACGGCTACGAGCACGCCTGATCCCTCCGAGGCGCCATGCCGGCCAACGTCCTGCTCATCCACGCCGACCAGCACCGCTACGACTGTGTGGCGGCCAACGGCCACCCGCTGCTCCAGACGCCGAACCTGGACCGGCTGGCCCGGGAAGGGGTGAACTTCACCCACGCCTTCTGTCCCATCCCGGTCTGCATGCCGGCTCGGGTCTCCCTGGTCACGGGGCAGTGGCCGGCCCGGCATGGCTGCATTGCCAACGCCGACACCGAGCCGCTCTGGCCCTCCCTGGAAGGCGTCCCCACCCTCAACGGGCTGTTCAAGGCGGCGGGCTATTACGTGGGCCACGTGGGGAAGTGGCATGTCCATCCGCATAAGCCACCCACTGCCTTCGGCTGCGACGACTACATCCCCGAGGGCGAATACGGCCGCTGGCGGGAAGCCCAGGGGCTGCCACCGCGCCCCCGGCGGAACAGTTGGTTCGGCGAGGTAGATCCCTACATCACGCCGGCCCAATCCCGCCTGACCTGGGGTGCTGATGCCACCATCGGGCTGCTGCGCCGGGCGGCCAACCAGGGCAGGCCGTTCTTCATCCGCTGGGACCCGGCCGAGCCCCACCTGCCCAACGTGGTGCCGGAGCCCTACGCCAGCCTCTACCCGCCCGCGGCCATCGCCCCCTGGCCCAGCTACCCGGATCCGCTGGTGGGCAAGCCCTACATCCAGCGGAAGCAGCGGGAGACCTGGGGCGTGGCGAGCTGGACGTGGCAGGAGTGGGCGCCCGTGGTGGCCCGCTACCTGGGGGAGATTACCCTGTTGGATCATCAGGTCGGGCGGGTGCTGGATGCCCTGGACGAGTTGGGCCTGGCCGAGGAAACCCTGGTCGTCTACAGCGCGGACCACGGCGACCTCTGTGGCGGTCATGGCATGGTGGACAAGCACTTCGTCATGTACGAGGAGCTGGTGCGGGTGCCCCTCCTCCTGCGCTGGCCCCGGCGGCTCCCGGCTGGCCGCGTCTGTGATGCCTTCGTCTCGTCGGCCCTGGACCTGGCCGTGACCTTCTGCCGGGCAGCCGGGCTCCAGGTGCCGGAGACCTTCGCGGGCCAGGATCTGCTCCCCCTGGCCCGGGGAGAGGCGGACGAAGCGCGGACCGACATCTTCGCCACCTACCACGGCAACCAGTTCGGTCTCTACAGCCAGCGGATGGTGCGGGATCGGCGCTGGAAGTACGTCTGGAACGCGACGGCCGAGGATGAGCTCTACGACCTGGAGGCGGATCCGGGGGAGATCCACAACCGGGCCGCCGATCCGGCCTGTCGCCAGGAGCTGGCCCGGCTACGGGGTCGACTGCTGGCGTGGATGGAAGCCACCGGGGATCGACTCCTCAACCCGTGGACCCGGCGCCAGCTGGTGGGCAGCGGCATCTGAAGAAAGGAGGTGGCGGGGATGCCTGCGGAACTGATTGCCCCTGCGAGAGAGACGGTGGCCTTCCGCCAGGTGGAGCGGCTGCCCCTGGGGAACGGCCAGGTGCGGGTGCGCAGCCTGTACGGCGCGGCCAAACATGGCACCGAAATGGCCCTCTTCAAGGGCTATGCCAACAGCCGGGGACGCTATGATCCGGCGTGGCAGGTGTTCATGCCCGACGAGCCGGGCGTCCGCTATCCCGTAGCCCTGGGCAACATGTGCGTGGGCGAAGTCATCGAGGTGGGCCCGGGCGTCACCCGCCTGCAGGTGGGCGACCGGGTCTTCCACTACGGGCCCTTCCGCACCGAGCACGTCTGGCCGGAGACGGTCCGGGTGTTGCCAGAGGGCGTGCCCTGGCAGGCCGCCGTCTGCCTGGATCCGGCTGACTTTGCCCTGGGCGCGGTGCGGGACGGGCACGTGCGCATTGGGGACGCGGTGGCCGTCTTCGGGTTGGGGGCCATCGGGCTGATGGCCGTGCAACTGGCCAAACGGGCCGGCGCGTATCCCGTCATTGCCATCGATCCCATCCCCCTGCGCCGGGAAGTGGCCCAAAGCTTGGGCGCGGACCTGACGCTGGATCCCACAGCCTGCGATGCCGGCCTGGAGATCCGGCGGGCCACCGGTCGCCGGGGCGCGGATGTGTGCATCGAATACAGCGGCAGTCATCTGGCCCTGCAGGCGGCCCTGCGGGGCGTGGCGTACCTGGGCACGGTGGTCGCCGGCGCCTGGCCGGGCAGCTATCCGGCTGGCCTGGACCTGGGGGCGGAGGCCCACATGAATCGCCCCCGGATCATCTTCTCCCGTGCCTGCAGCGAACCCAACCCGGACCATCCCAACTGGGACGAAGGCCGACTGATGGAGGTGGCCTGGCGGCTGTTGTCCACGGGCGCACTCCAGGCCGAGGCCATCGTCCAGCCGGTGGTGCCCTTCTCGGTTCTACTGGAGGCGTATCCGAAAATCGCCACCGAGCCGGAACGAACCATCAAACTGGGCGTCGTCTTCGACGACAAAGAATGACACTGAAAAGAATGACATTGAAAGGAGAAAGATGGTGAAACTTGGCGCAAATTCTGTGCTGTTCGGCGGCTACGACATGGAAACCGCCTTCAAATACCTGGCCCTGGCCGGCTACGATGGCATTGAGATCTCGGCCATCGAGCGCATGAGCGAGCACCTGGTGCTGGAGCGCTGGCGGGAACTGGCGCCCCAAATCAAGGAGCTCTCCCAGCGCTATGGGCTGGAGTTGTTGGCCATGGAGCAGCCTTCCCGGGACAAGGCCAAAATGGAGCAGGCCATGCAGGCCGCGGTGGAGATCGGCATTCCCATCATCAACTGTGGGCCTGGCGGCAAGACGGACGACGAGGCCAGCCTGCAGCAGACCATCGACGAGCTGGGGGAGCTGGCCCTGATGGCCGAACGCTACGGCGTGACCCTCTGCGTCAAAGCCCACGTGGGCGCCAGCGTCTACAACACCCCCACCACCCTCAAGGTCATGGAGGCCATCTCCTCGCCCGCCTTCGGCATCGACATGGATCCCTCCCACATCTACCGGGCGGGTGAAGATCCGGTGGAAGCCATCGCCGCGGTCATTTCCCGGGTCAAGCACGTCCACATCCGGGACTGCAAGGGGCGACAGCAGGGGCCGGGCAAGCCGGAGATGCAGGTCAACGGCCGGGGGGACATTGACCTGGTAGGCTACATTCGCGTTCTACACGAAAACGGTTACACCGGGCCGCTGAATCTGGAGATCATCGGCGCCAAGGAATATCCCCTGGAGCACTGCTGCATCATGGCAGCGGAAGCCCGGGGCCACATGCAGGCCTGCCTGCAGGCTTGCGGCGCGCGCTGACAACCGCTCGCATGGGGGCGGCGTCGTGCGTGGGACGTGAACGGCTGCCTGGCCCGTTGCTCGACGCCTCATGCACGACGCTATCCCCTTTCCGGCCCGCCTTCACGGGTAGATCTGGGTGACGATGGGGAGTTCCCCCTGGAGCGCTTCGACAAAGCGAATCTCCCGGTGGCCCGGTGTCCAACGGTATTGATACCAGGTATTGTGCATCCGGTCGTACACAAAGAGGGTGCCATCGGAGATATCCCGGAAGACTTCGCTGTCGAAGCGCCTCCCCAACGCTTCCACCGAGTCAAAGGCCTTGATCACCCTGCTCATCTCTGCCATTCCTCCATCCCGATTTATGCCGTCGCCGTAAAACCACCCTGGCGCACCGCGTGGGCAAAGCGCTCCAGGTCCAGCTCCAGGCCGAAGCCCGGCGCGGCAGGGACGTGGACCTGCCCCTCCTCCACCACGTAGGCGGATGCATCCAGCCCGGGCGTGCTGGCCTCGTCCCACTCCACAAAGGCAAAGCGCTCCACGGCAGCGGCCAGGTGGGTGGAGACATGGTTGCCCACGTGGCCGCCGTAGTGGTGGGGCGCGGTGTAGACGCCCCATTCGTCCAGTTGCCTCGCCAGGGCCAGCCAGCGGGTAAATCCATAGCTGAAAATGTCGTACTGCACCACATCCACCACCCCCTCGCGCGCCCATGCCAACAGGCTGGGCGATGCCTGCCCTTCGCCGTCGGCGATCCGCACCGACAAGCCCTGGGCCGCCATCCACTCTCTGAGATCCCGGTAGAGCACGACATCCTCGTGGAAGGCTTCCTCCAGCCAGAAGATGTCCGCGTCCCTGGTCTCCAGCAGCACCCGCTTGGCCAGGTTCAAATTGTAGCCGTTGTTGGCATCCAGCATCAAGGGGCAGTTCGGCCCGACGGTCGCGCGCACCGCGTGGACCACTGCGATATCCCGGCGGATCCCCTCTTCCAGGGGCATGTGGCGGGCGCCCCGTCCCACCTTGATCTTGAAGGCCCGATGGCCCCGGGCATAACCCTCCCGAGCTTCCTGGGCCAGCAGTTCGGCCGCGGCCTGGGTGTCGGCCAGGTGCAGATCGTCGAAATAGAGGGAGGTGTCGTAGCAACGGACCTGGAACGGGGCGGTGGGCGCCGGGCGGCCTACGGACCGGGCAGCCAACGCATAAACGGGCCGGTTCTCTCGCCGGGCGGCCAGGTCCCAGAGGGGCAGGTCGAAGGCCAGCCCCGGTCCTTTCGCCCCTGCCGTGGGCGAAAACAGGTCATCAAGCCGCCTGCCCACGATTTGGCGGGCATCCTCCAGAGAGGCCCGGCAGCGGCCAAAGCCCCATGTACCATCCTCGGCCACAAGCCGTGCCAGGGGGACAGAGACGATCTCACCGTGGGCGCCCAGCCGGGCGTTGCTGCCGGCATGGCGGGGCCGGCGCCCTTCCAGCGTTGTCCACTCCACGGCGATGATCCGAGGGTTATCCATGGCTTGCTCCTTTATCGTCCATGCCTCATTCCCGGGCAAACTGGGATTCGACCGGCGGCTGGTAGGTGACGGCCAGGTGGGGCGTCTCCAGCCGTTGCCCCCCCTGCACGCGAGAGGTGAGGCAGCTCTCCAACACGCCGCTGACCAGCAGGGTTCGTTCCGCGGGATAGGGTGCGCGTCCGGTCAGGAGCATCTCCTCGATCTTGGCCACCAGGCAGGCGGAGTAGCTCACGTTGGGGCCCGGCGTCAGGAAGAACTGGGTGGACTGGGGCTCGGAGACGCCCTTCAGCCGCGCGGCGAAGCAGAAGTCCTTGACCGCGCCGTTGAGCATCAGGAGAGTGGCCCGCAGGCCGTCGTTGTACTCGATGAAGTAAGCAGCGGGATTTTCTACCAGGCGATAGAGCTCGCCGCTGCCCAGCAGATCCTGGGTGCGGCCGTCCTCCTCGGTGAGCCCCCGGGGGGAGTCGCTGCGGGAGAGGGCAGATTCCAGCAGTTCGTGGGACCAACGTCCCGCTTCCCCGGCCTGCCAGACGGCATCGCCTTCCAGAAGCTGGACCGCGCGCACGCCGGTCTCGCCGCCCTGGCGGCGTTCCACCATGCACTGCAGGGCCTCCAGGGCATGGTAGTCCATGGGGTCGGAGCCGCCCACCCCCACCACGAGCGCCTCCTCGATCTCACAGCCCAGGGGCAGTTCCAACGGAGGCAGGCGCCAGGTCACGGGCAAGGAGGAACCGGCCAGCAGCGGGAAGCCCAGGCGGTGGGCATCCGCCACCATCTCCTGGGCTTTGGCGAAGCTGTAGGAGAGGTGCTTGTCGTTGTAGATGGGCACGGCCCGGCCATCCTCCTGGAAAACCTGGATACATTCCTTGAAAAACTCATAGCGGGGGTAGAGGATCTGCCCCTTTTCGTTGCGGGGATAGTCGCCGTGTTCGGCCATAATCAGGACAGCATCCACGGCCAGGCGGTCGCCGCCGCAGCGCAGGGCCTGGGCGATTGTGGGATAAATCTCGAAGCCGAACTCCCGGGCCCGATCCAGGCTCTGGTCGTTGACCGGCTGTTGGTCCACATAGAGGGAGACCACCCGGGTGTTGGGGCGGTGCCAGCGGCCCTGATGGGGATAGCCGACCATGAAGCGGTCGCAAAAGTGCTGGGCGTGGGAACGGTAGCGGTAGACGGTGGCGACGACGGCCAGACGCAGGGGTGGTGTATGGGCAGGCATGGGACACTCCTCAAGATTGCCAGTCAGGTTTGCCAGAAGGTGGAAGCCGGATTGGGCTGATAGGTGACGGCCAGGTGGGGCGTCTCCACCCGGCGGCCCAGGTGGAGACTATCCACGCCGGCTTCCGTCAGGCCGCCGGTCAACAGGGTGCGCTCCACCGGGTAGGTGGGCCGGCCGGTCAGGAACATCTGCTCGATGTTATTCACCAGGGGCGAGAAGAAGTTGGCCAGGGTGGTGCGATCCGGCGGCATGGGCAGATACATCTGGCACGAGAAGGGGCGGTCGTAGCCGGCCACGTGGGCAGCGAAGTTGAAGTCCTTGACCAGGCCGTTCATGAGGATCATGGTGCACTTGAGGCCGTCGTTGTGCTGATAGTGGTAGGCGATGGGATCCTGCACCAGCTCCCGCATCTCATCCAGGGTGGGGAAGATATGGTTGAAGCCGGCCCGGGCTGGCGTCAGGGTATGGCTGCGGCAGAGCGCGGCCTCGAACAGCTCCCGAGACCAGACCCGCTGGTGGTGGGCTTCCCAGAAGGCATCGCCCCGGTAGGCCTGGAGCCAGGCGACGCCCGTCTCACCGCCGGCCCGGCGTTCCACCATGCACTGGATGGTCTCCAAGCCGTGGAAGTCGTAGCTGTCCACCCCGCCGTAGCAGACGCAGAGGGCCTCGTCCACCTGGGCGCCCAGGGGCATTTCCAGGGAAGGGATGCGCCAGGTCACCGGGAGGGAGGAGCCGGCCATGAGGGCGAAGCCCATTTGCTGCGCGGTGTCGACCATCTCCCTGGCCCACGCCCACTTCCAGGAAAGGTGTTTGTCGTTGAAGATGGGTGCGGTCTTGCCGGTGGTACGATAGATGGCGACGATCTGGCGAAAGAGCTCATAGCGGGGGTAGAGGCGCTGGCCCTTCTCGTTGCGGGGATAGTCGCCATGCTCACCGATGAGCAGGACGCCGTCCACAACCAGGTCGTCGCCGCCCAGGGTCAGGGCATCGGCCACGGTGGGGTAGATTTTCAGGTGGGGAAAGCGGCGGGCCCGCTCGTGGCTCAAGTCATCCTCCCGCACCTGGTCCACGTAGAGGGAGACCAGGTCCATGGGGGGGCGATGGTGGCGGCCGTTCCAGCCGTAGCCTTCCAGAAAACGGTCCACAATGTGTTGGGCATGGGAGTACTTGTGGTAGATGGTGCATATGGCCGCGATCTTGGGGCGCTGGGGCATGGGTCACTTCCTTGATCGGATGGAGATGAAAACAGGAGAAAACACTGGCGGTTGACACAGATCACGCCCATGATATACTGCAGGCTATGAACATTCGACTATTGGATGCACATATCCGGGCGATTCAGGATTATTTTGCAGAACAACCTGATGTAGAATTGGCATATCTATTCGGTTCCTATGCCCGCAACGATGCTGGCCCCCTGTCCGATGTGGATGTGGCCGTATTGTTGCCCAGGCATCTGGACCGGAAAAATCGCTTTCGCATGCGCCTGGACATAGGGTTTGACTTGATCCGTCTATTGGGAAGGGAGGAAGTGGATCTTGTTATCCTAAATGAAGCTCCCCTTGCTCTACAATATCACGTGCTGCGGGATGGTCGACTTCTTTTCTGTCGAGATGAGAACATACGAATTCAATTTGAAGCCGCCACAGTGACACGTTATCTGGACTTCCAGCCTGTCCTGGAGCGACACAACCAGGCCATTCTGCGCCAGGCTCGAAATGGAGAACTCTTCCGTGGATCTAACTCCTATCACGCAGCGTTTGAGCGTCATCGCCACGGCGTTGGCGGCGCTTCGAGAAATCCAAAAGTTATCACGTGAAGAATTCGTAGCGGACTACTTCTTCCATACAGCGGCGGAACGCAGTCTACAGGTGGCCATCCAGGCTGCCCTCGACGTCGGAAGCATCCTCTTGGCGGCACACTCCCGAAAGGTCCCCAATACATATGCAGAGATCTTCCCCGCCCTGAGCGAGATTGGAGTACTTCCCCCTGAACACGCGCAAAAATTGGTTAACATGGCAAAATTGCGCAACGTTCTGGTCCACATGTATCTCGAAGTCGATTTGGGGCTCCCTACTCCACCAATGCCTGATAGACAGCCGTCCGCACTTCCCGCTGCACTGGGTAGTAGCTGGAGGGCATGATCTGGGTCATGAAGACGATGATCAGGTCCTCCTGGGGATCGATCCAGAAGCGGGTGGCTGCGGCACCACCCCATCCGTAGGCCCCTGGCGACCCCGGCGCCGCCGAGGCAGCCACATCCACCAGCACACTCACCCCCAGGCCAAAGCCATAGCCATGCTGAGGCGCCACATCTGTCCCGATGGGTATCAAGGCGGGCGGCAGGTGGTTCAGGGTCATCAGCTCCACCGTCTTGCGCCCCAGGAGCCGCACGCCATCCAGAACGCCGCCGTTCAACAACATCTGGCAGAAACGCAAATAGTCCCCAATGGTGGAAACCAGGCCCCCGCCGCCGGAAAGCATGGATGGCGGCCGCCGGAATCGATCCTGTTGGGGCCCATCCAGAGGCTTCAGGGGCAGGTCGGACGGCAGCCGGGCCACATCGACACCGAGCCCCATGCCCTCCAGCACGCTGTATAACACGGCCAGACGGTGGTGCTTCTCCTCGGGCACATAGAAGTCCGTGTCCTCCATACCCAGGGGCTTAAAAATGTGTTGATGGAAGAACGTATCCAGCGCCTCCCCAGACACCACCTCCACCAGACGCCCCAGCACATCGGTGGCGAAGCTGTAGCGCCAGGCTGTACCCGGGTGGAACAGAAGGGGCAATTCAGCCAGCTTTTCCACCAGCTCAGCCAGGGAACCCTCCATCCGGTTGGGGAGGGCCTGTCGATAGAGCTCGTCCACCGGTGAGTCCTGGTACCAGCCATAGCTCAGGCCGGACGTGTGCCGCATGAGATCCTGAATGGTGGGCGGTCGCTCTGGCGGCACCAGACGGAAGCCGTTGGTGCGGCTGCCGGCGTAGACCTGGACCGATTCAAACTCGGGCAGGTATTTGGCGATGGGATCTTCCAGCAAAAAATGGCCGTCCTCGAACAACATCAGGGCGGCCACTGTGGTGATGGGCTTGGTCATGGAGTAGATGCGGAAGATGGTATCCTCCGCCATGGGGATGCCGGCTTCCTTATCCTGGTAGCCGTGGGTGCTGAACTGGGCAACCTGCCCCCGGCGATAGACCAGGTTGAGGGCACCGGCCAGGCGCCCCCGCTCCACATAGCGGTCCAACAGGCGGCTAACGCGCGCCAGCCGCTGGGCAGAGAAGCCCACTCGCTCTGGTGCCACAACGTCCGCAATTGCCATGAATGATGCTCCTTCAGCCAAAAAAAAAAACAGAAAAAAGAAGTATTCTTGTTTCCCTATCACGCAAGGGGGCGTGACCTGTGTTTGCCAGGGTTGACAACCTTGGGTGCCCCTGGACCCGCTGCATCCCTGATGGAACCCCTGCCGGGCACAGGCGCCTTTAGCGAGATGCCCAGTATCGATCCAGGCGCGCCTGGATCTCGGCGGACGCCCAAGCCAGGGCCTCCTCAGGCGAACGGACGCCATAAATGGCGTCCTCCGCCATTCGACGCAGGATCTGCTCCACCTCGGGCTGCACAGGCGTAACAGGCACATGGACATCCTGGGCCATGATGGCGAGGAAGTCCGACCAGTAGGGGTTTCCGGCCCCCGTGGCTGGGTCTTCGTTGCAAGCCTTCAGAGGGGAGGGCCGCTTCTGCTGCTGCAGGAACCAGCAGGCGCCGTCCCGCTCCACCGTGAGCCACTTGAGCAGGGCCCAGGACCATTCCGGGTGGCGGACGTTGCGGGGAACGGCATAGCCCCACCCGCCATAGGCGACGCCCCGATTGGTGCTGGCCGAGGGGCCTCGAGGCAAGGCTGTGACGATCAGATCTTGGGCTAAATGGGGCGCGTAGGTCTGAATCTTGTGGTATTCCCAGGTCCCGGCGACCATCATGGCCTCGTAGTCATGATAGAACGGGCCGTCCTCCCAGTCGCCCGTCCGGCGATAGAAGGCCTCTACCCGCGCCACACCGCCGTTGATGGAATTGGTAAAATCGACCATCCAGCGAAGTGTTTCGATCCCCTCGGGTCCGTCGAAGGTGACCGTGCGCAGATCATCGCTGATCCAGGTGCCACCATTGGCATAGAGCCAGGTGAGAAAGGCCCCGGGCTGGCCGTGGACATCCAGGACGTTCAGGCCGATGCGCTCCAGGGCGCCCCGCCTGAACTGGGTCAGAGAACGACAGGCGGCTCCCAGCTGGGCCCACGTGGTGGGGGGATGCTCCGGATTCAGGCCAGCCCGCCGGAACCAGGGGGCATTGATCCAGAGCATCTTGCTGCCGGCAGCTGTGGGCATCGGCAGCATCCAGGTCTGATTTTGATAACGGGTCCCGGCGATTTCGGCTGCGTAGAAAAGCTCCGGAGAGACGCCATCCTGTTCCATCCAGGAGTCCAGGGGCAAGAGGGCCTGCGCTTCCACCAGCGCGGGCACATCTTGACGCCCGATCATGGTCACATCGGGCGGATCTCCTGCATCGACGGCATCCAGGAGGGTAGCCAGCCGCTGGGGCCAGGGCAGCAAGGTCATTTCCACCTGAACACAGGGATGACGTTCTTCAAAGCGCCGGATCTGCTCCTCCATGAGGGGCAGACGACTGCCGCCCCAGTGGTGCCAGAGGCGGAGGGTGACCACCTCGGCGCATGGGTTGGTGTCAAGCGCTGTCGGAGAGCCGGCATCTCCCACGCGGGTGTTGGCCACCGTCGCCCCTGGCGATTTGTCCCGGAAAGCAGGCCCGCAACTGGCGGCCAGCCAGGCGACAAGCAACAAGATTCCCCACCAGGCCATGCCTCGGCGCATGGTCGTGTACTCCTCATGGATACCAAATAGGGCCATCACAAACTTCAGGGATCCGCAGCCGTCCTGGGGACCTGGGACTGGCCACCCCACGCAGCAACCCATGGTCGGACCGCGCACGCGGGTGCCCTAAGTATACATGAAGTGGGCGGTAGCGGTACAATATGCTGTTTTAATTTTTTACTTTTTTCGCCCCCTTGACAAACTCCCCTTTTTGTAATATCTTTTGATAAAGCGCATTATCAACCTTGCACTGACTCCCTATCGACTTTCCCAGCGGTCAATTTTCGATTCCGTTGCAACAAGTAGCGCCATGAGCCACTCTGTGAAACGGCGGCCGCGCCAGGCCGATGTGGCCCGATTGGCTGGCGTATCGCCCACCACCGTCTCGCTGGTCCTCAACAATCGCGTCGGCGGCAATGTGCGCATCCGCCCGGAAACCCGCCAGCGGGTCCTGGATGCCGTCGCCCGGCTGGGCTATGTGGCCGATCCCGCCGCCCGGAGCCTGGCCGGCGGCCAGAACCGTCTCCTGGGCGTCTTCACCTTTGAAGCCATCTTCCCTATCCAACAACGGGATTTCTATTACCCCTTCCTGGTAGGGATCGAGCGGGAGGCCGGCCGGCTGGGCTACGACCTGCTGCTCTTCACCAGCAGCACCGGCACCGATGGCAAACGCCGCCTCTACCAGCGAGGAAACAACCGCCTGCGCATGGCCGACGGTGCCGTGCTGCTGGGCAATGAAGAAAACAAACAGGAACTCAGCCGCCTGCTGGCCGAGGGCTACCCCTTTGTCTTCGTGGGGCGACGAGAGGTGCCCGGCGGCGAGCTCTCCTATGTGGCTGCCGACTACACCACGGCGACCGCCCAGGTGCTGGCCCACTTCTTCGCCCACGGCCATCGTCGAGTGGCCTACCTGGCCCATCCCATAGAGACCGAGTCCATGGCGGACCGGCGGGCGGGCTACCGCCTGGCCCATCGCGAGGCCGGCCTGGAGCCAGATCCCAACCTGCTGTTTCAACGTCCCTCGGCCGAAATCACTGCCGCCTGGCTTCATACGCTACGAGCCCAGGGAATCACCGGCATGGTGACCGAGATGGGTGAGCACGTCCCGGCCCTGATGGCTGCCATCCACGCCGCCGGTTGGTCCCTCCCCGGGGACTTCTCCCTGGCCTTTCTGGGAGACCCACACCTGAACGACGACCACGACGACCTCCCCCGAGACTGTACTACCTTCACCATCCCCCGGGAAGAGATGGGCATCCAGGCTGTGCGTCTCCTGACCCAAATGTTGAGCAACCCCGAGGGGGGAGGGCCGCGACGGCTCACCCTGCCGTGTCGCTTCGTGCCCGGCAGCACCGTGGGGCCCCCGCCCCCGTTGCCGAACCCGTGAACGGCAACACGGATGGACCGTAGCCTCGGATGCCATCTGTCTCCGCCTGTCCCAAGGGTTCCCCTCTGCGGTTGTCGTCTTGTCGGCCGTTTTTCCATCCCAACAGGAGTCCAGACCAGGAGGTAGCGCATGTCCCACATCACAAAACGAGGAATCAGCCGGCGCGAACTGCTCCGACTGATCGGGGTGACCACCACCGGCGCCGCGCTGGCCGCGTGTGCCCCGGTGGCGACCGGCCCGGCGGCGGAAGAGGGCACAGGGGCACCAGGGGCGGAGCGGGTCACCATCCGCTTCTGGAACCACTGGCTCGCCGGCCGGGTGGAGTTGATGGATCAGATCATTGCCAACTTTGAGGAAGAGTACCCCCACATCCACGTGGAAAATTTAACCCAGCCCTGGGAACGACGCCAGGAGAACATGTTCGCCGCGCTGGCCAGCAACGACCCGCCCGAAGTGGTCATGGCCACCCGGGCCGAGATCTTGAAGCTGGCCCACGACGGCCTGATCATTCCCATCAATGACCTGGTGGAAGGCCATAACCTGGATCTCAACGTTTTCTACCCGTCGGAAATCGGCAACTTCTACTGGCAGGGCCAGCTTTACAGCATGCCCATGCCCACCGGCGGCGGCATCACCAGCCTGACCCTCATCAACGTGGACATGTTCGAAGCGGCCGGAAAGGAGCCGGTGGTGCCCACCACCTGGTCCGAATTGGAGGATGTGGCCCGGGAGTTCACCGTGCTAGACGACCGGGGCATTGTCACCCTGGGCGCCAACGTGGGCACCGGCGTGGGCGACTTCTTCGCCTGGCTCTACTGCAACAACGGCCGCATCTACAGCGACGACCTGCGCCAGACGGCCTTCAACTCGCCGGAAGGGGTGGCCACCCTGGAGTGGATGGTGAACTTCACCAACGAAATCAACGGGGGCGTCCAGAACATCACCGACTTCTTTATCACGGGCCAGGAGGCCAACGAAGCCCAGCCCTGGTACAACGACATCCAGCTTATCAATTTCCCCAACGTTTCCATCTTCTTCCACATGCAGACCTTCAAGCCGGAGATGAAATGGGACATGGGGCTGCGGCCGTACAACGACGCCAATCCCCAGGCCGAATCCCACGGCCTTTCGGGCGAGCAGTTCGCCTGGGGCTACCCCATCCCCACCGGCGTGCCCGAATCCAAACACGAGGCCGCCTTCCTCTGGATGAAGAAGATCACCTACGACATGGACGGCGGCTGCTGGTTCATGCAGCAGCAAGGTCGACCATCGCCCCTGAAGGCATGCAATGAGGATCCCAGCTACTACGACGTCAATCCCAAGTGGGACAAGGTGTTGAAGTCCCTGGAGAGCGACGTCTCGGTGGACATTCTGCCAGAGCATGCCCGCATCCGGGACATGGTGGACCAGGCCGTCCAGGCCGCCATGTTCGGCGACAAGACGCCCCAGGCGGCCCTGGACGAAGCTGCGGCCCAGGCCCAGGCCGTCATCGACGAGTTTTGGAGCAAGCAGGGATGACCACCCAGAGCGCGCGCGTGGAGCGGGTCGCGGCGGCCCGCTCCCGCCCGCTGCGCACCCGCCTGCGCGGCTGGATCGGCTATGTCTTCATCGCGCCGTGGCTGATCTCCTTCCTGGCCTTCGATGCCATCCCCATCGTCTCCGGTTTCTACCACAGCTTTACCGACTGGAACGCCCTGGGCACGGCATCGGAGTTTTTGGGCTGGGCCAATTACCAGGAGGCGTTGACCCGGGATCCCCTCTTCTGGACCTCCGTGGGCAACACCATTTATTTCATCGGCGCCAGCGTGCCGTTGGGCATCGTCGCAGCTTTTGTGCTGGCCCTGATGCTCAACGCACAGATTCGAGGGACCGGCGTCTACCGAACCATCTACTACCTGCCTTCGGTGGTGCCCACCGTGGCCGCGGTGATCGTCTGGATCTTCATCTTCGAAACCAGGCGGGGGATCCTCAACTACGGGCTGGAACTGCTAGGGCTGCCCACCATCCGGTGGCTGAGCGACCCCAACTGGGCCATGCCGGCCCTCATCATCATGAGCCTGTGGACCATCGGCGCCATGATGATCATCTTCCTGGCCGGCCTCCAGGGCATTCCCCAGGAGCTCTACGAAGCGGCAGAGGTGGATGGGGCCAACGGGCTGCAACGCCTCCTGCGCATCACCGTCCCCCTCATGACGCCCACCATCTTTTTTAACCTGGTGATGAACCTGGTCGGGGCGTTCCAGGCCTTCAACAACGCCTTCATCATGACGGGTGGCGGCCCCCATAACGCCACCCTGCTCTATATGTTGCACCTGTACAACAACGCCTTCCGCTACTTCCGAATGGGCTACGCCTCGGCCCTGGCGGTGATGCTCTTCGTCGTGGTCTTTGGCGTGACTTTCCTGATGTATCGCACGTCGGACCGCTGGGTACACTACCACTGACGTGGGGTCACTGGGAGCCTGGCCTCTGCCACCGGGATCCCAGCCCTGGATCCAGCATCCTATCGGCAGCTGATAACTTGCGGAGACGCCCATGGTTTTGCGAAGTTATCGCACCCAAGTGCTGCTCGGCCATCTGATCCTCCACGCCATCCTGATCGCGGGTTCCGTCATGATGCTCATCCCCCTGGCGTGGACCATCTCCACTTCCCTGAAAACGATGCAACAGATCGCCGTCTGGCCGCCGGAATGGATACCGAACCCGGTGATGTGGCGCAACTATATCGAGGTCTTCCAGGCGGCGCCGGTCACCCTGTGGCTACGTAACTCCCTGGTGATTGTGGCGGCCAACGTCATCGGCTCGGTGATTACCTGCTCGTTTGTGGCGTATGGATTCGCCCGGGTCCAGTTTCCCGGACGGGACGCGCTCTTCCTCC
The DNA here is from genome assembly GCF_006569185.2 of Litorilinea aerophila. NCBI lineage: Bacteria > Bacillati > Chloroflexota > Caldilineae > Caldilineales > Caldilineaceae > Litorilinea > Litorilinea aerophila. The sequence goes on from NZ_VIGC02000022.1 coordinate 92,501, forward strand.
TGCTGCTGAGCACCCTGATGATGCCCTACATCGTTCGCCTGATCCCCCTCTATGTCATCTACAACCAGATCGGCTGGATCAACACCTTCTTGCCGGTCACCATCCCCCAGCTGCTGGGCCGCAACCCCTTTTTCATCTTCCTGCTGCGCCAGTTCTTCCGGGGGATTCCTTTCGAGCTCTCCGACGCAGCCCGCATCGACGGCTGCAGCGAATTCGGTATCTGGTGGCGCATCGTGCTGCCCCTTTCCAAGCCGGCCCTGGCTGCGGTGACCATCTTTGCCTTCCGGGACAGTTGGGACAACTTCCTGGCGCCCCTCATCTACATGGCCGGCCGGCCCGACCTGCGGCCACTGGCCGTGGGCCTCTACACCCTGCGGGGCGGGGGCGGCCAGTTGCCCGACACCCACTACCTGATGGCCCTCTCCACGTTGATGATCATCCCCATGCTGGTCATCTTTGCCCTGGGCCAGCGCTATTTCATCCAGGGCGTCACCATCTCCGGACTCAAAGGATAGGGGAGGCCCCCAATGGGTTCCCAGACCAAACCCAACATCGTGGTGATCACCGCGGATCAATGGCGGGGCGACTGCCTGGGCGGCGCAGCCAGCCCCCACCCGGCCATGACGCCCCACATCAACCAGCTGGCCGCAGAAGGCGCCCGCTTCACCCAGGCGTACGCCGACTGCCCTGTCTGCATGCCCCAGCGGGTCACCATGCTGACCGGCCAGGTGGCCTCTCGCTTCGGACTACCCGGCAACTTCACCGTGCGCTCGCCCATCGACCGGCTGAGCAGCCTGCCCGGCCGCCTGACCCGGGAGGCCGGCTACCAGACCAGGGCCATCGGCAAGATGCACTTCTCCCCCGGGCGGGCCCGCATGGGCTTCGAGCATGTCACCCTTCTGCCCAACGATTATGTCAACTGGCTGGAGGGGACCCCCTACGCCGGGATGTACCGGGGCCACGGCCTGGGCGGCAACGAAGTCTACCCGACCACCGCGCCCATGCCCCAGCGGTTCACCCACACCCACTGGATCGTGGAGCAGGCCATCCGCTTCCTGGTAGAGCGGGATCCAGAGGTGCCCTTCTTCCTCTGGATTGTCTTCGAGGCGCCCCACAGCCCCTTCGACCCGCCCGCCCCCTACGATCGCATGTACGACAACTTCACCATCCCCGATCCCCTGCGGGGAAGTTGGGTCGACAGCGACGAAGATCCCCCCTACCTGCGCGCCCAACGCATCATCCGCAAGACCCACCAGTTGAGCCCGGAAGTCATCCGGGAAAGTCGGCGCCGCTACTACGGCCTCATCTCCCAGATCGACTATGAGCTGGGCCGCTTCCTGGGCGAACTCCAGTCCCGGGGGCTCTACGACGAAACCGCCATCTTCTTCAACGCGGACCACGGCGAGCACCTGGGCGACCATGGCCTTTTCGGCAAAAGCACCTACCTCACCGGGTCGGTGGACGTGCCCTTCATCGTGCGCCTGCCCCGGGGAATGCCCATGGCCCAGCCCACCCTGGAGATCGACACGCCCATCCTCACCGCGGACCTCTACCCCACCGTGCTGGAGCTGGCTGGTCTCTCTTCACCCGCCGAGATCGACGGCGTCTCCCTGCTGCCCTTCATCCAGGAGGGGAGGGGCGACGCCGGGCGCATCGTCTGCGGCGAGTGTGGCCCGGCAGAGAATGGCACGGCCTTCGCCACCGACGGTCACTACAAATACATCTACTACACCAAAGGGGGCATCGAACAGCTCTTCGACCTGCACCAGGACCCGGACAACCTCCACAACCTGGCTCGGGAACCGCAGCACGCCAGGGCCAGGGATCGGCTGCGCGGCCAGCTGGTGGCCTACCTGGAGCGCTTCCGGCGCCCCATGGTCCGAGATGGCGAGCTGCTGGTGACCGACCCCTCTCTGGATGAAGCCGCCCTCCACGCGCGCAATCCCTGGGCCTGGCGTGGCCCCCTGCGCTACGGTCAGGGCTACGGCGGAAACTGGTAGCCATGAAGATCACCGATCTGGAAGCCTACAGTGTAGCCATCCCCTTCATCGCGCCCATCTTCAGCGCCTATGGCGTCAGCTACCCCGCACGCCTGCGCACCCTGATCCGGCTCCACACTGACGTGGGTCTGGTCGGCATCGGAGAGGCGGGCGTGCCGGCCACCCACGCAGTACGCCACGGCGAACAGGTGCGCCTCTTTGAGCAGGTGGTCAAGCCCCTGGTGGTGGGCGAAAGCCCGTACGACTACCGCTACCTGCTCCAAAAGCTACGCCACATGCCGGAGGCCATCGCCATCGAACTGGCCTGTTGGGACCTGATGGGCAAGGCGGCGGGGCTGCCCGTCTACCGACTGCTGGGGGGCCACGGCTATCGAGCCCGGATCCCCACCGCGGCCTACTCTTTCTTCCGGGCGGCAGATGCCCACGGACAGCACCAAGTGGACCTGGACAACTGCGTGGAGCACGTGCTGCAGCTCATGGAGACCTACGGCTTCCGCAGTGTCAAAATGAAGCTGGGCGTCTACCCGCCAGAGCAGGAGGTCGAAGCCGTCGCCCGGGTGCGGGAGGCCATCGGGCCCCACGTGAAACTGCGCATCGACCCCAACGGCTGCTGGTCCCTGGCCACGGCCAAACGCATGCTCCGGCAGCTGGAAGTGCTGGACCTGGAATATGTGGAGGAACCCATCAAATATGTGCCGGCCCGGGTCCCCTACACCACCCAGGCCGGCGTCCCCAGCCTGGATACCCTGGGGCTGGCGGCCCTCCGCCGCGCCACCCGGACGCCCATCGCGGTGGACGGCGCCTACCGCATCGACCTGCTCTGGCAGGTGGCCCGGGACCAGGCCGGCGATGTGGTGCTGGGGGACATTCAGGGCGCCATGGGCATCCGGGGCCTCTTCGACTTTTTCACCATAGCCGAGGTCCTGAACCTGCCGGCCACCCTCCACAGCGGCACGGAGATCGGCGTGCAACAGGCGGCCAAGCTCCACGTGGCCGCCGCCCGGCCGGAGCTCCATATTGCCGGCGATGCCATCTACCACGAATACGTGGACGACGTGCTGGTGGGCGGCAAGCTGCGCTATGAGGATGGCGCGATGCCGGTGCCCCAGGGCCCCGGCCTGGGGGTGGAGCTGGACGATGCCAGGCTGGCCCGGTACGAACTGACGGCGGAGAAGCATCGGGAGTACGACGAATTCTGGCAGGAGATCAAGGCGAAATACCGGATTCCACCGGCCGGGCACGACCTGCTGGTGCGCCATTTCTGAGTTCACTGTCCTGTGGAGTGCGTTTCAACGCACTTGGGGTGTGCCGGCCGATGATTTCAATCCGCGGCCCAAGGCTTTCGGGGGCGAATGGGGATGTGTCTCACGCGGGGAAGGAAGCGTGGCGTGACGGCCCTCTTCCCAAAGGAAGATCAATGCGAGTTCGAGGGCCGTCTGCACCGGAGGGTGGTCAGGTCTGGAGCGCCAGTCGGCGGTTGATGATTCGCCAGAATGTGCGCACGGCTTCTGTGCGTGCGTCAAAGAAATCTTCGAAGAAACCGGGCTCGTTCAATTCCGGCGGATAAGCATACCGTTCACCGTCGTCGCCATACTCGGTCACCCAATCGCTGGGTTCAGTGGAATCAACGACGTCAAATGCATCGGCAGGGTAGAGAAAAGGCTGCCCGGCATCGTTCAACAGACGCAAATCGTCCGCCTCGATCCCAATCACGACATATTGCTGATTCGGCGTCAAATCTGGCCACTCTGTGCTTCTCTCTGGCTTTAACTGAACGATCATCGTTCCTAGACTCGCTTTCGTTTTACTTCAAAACGCCCCAATCCGTGGTGCTCGTACCAGTGATACTCGTAGAACTGCCCGTCAATTTCGAAGGGAGGACTGCTCTTTTTGACCCACTGGGAGCGGCGTCCTCCATACGTCTCCACGAGCCGTTGTACATCTCGGATGCGATTCCCCTTCGCGATCACCCGCGAACGGGCAATCAGTTCTGGTGTAAGGCGATTCAAAAGGGACACTCCTGAATCATCATGGTGCTTCCATTGGATTATCACCGAACCCTGTCAAAATTTCAAGAGGAAGGGAAAACGGGCATGATCGAACGGCAGACCGACATTCTCATCGTGGGCGGGGGCCTGGGGGGCGTGGCAGCCGCCCTGGCCGCGGCCCGACTGGGCAAGGAAGTCATCCTCACCGAGGAGACCGACTGGATCGGCGGCCAGCTGACCGCCCAGGCCGTCCCGCCCGATGAACACCCCTGGATCGAAACCACCGGCTGCACGGCCAGCTACCGACGCCTGCGCCAGGGCATTCGCCGCTACTACTGGCGCAACTATCCCATGACCCAGGCCGCGCGGGAGGAGATGCTCCTCAACCCCGGCCAGGGCAACGTCAGCCGACTCTGCCACGAACCCCGGGTGGCCCTGGCCGTCCTGGAGGAGATGCTGGCCCCCTACCGCTCCAACCGCCAGGTAGATGTGCTCCTGCGACACCGCCCCATCGCCGCCGAAACCGACGGCGACCGGGTTCTGGCGGTGACCCTCCTGGATCAGGAGACGGGGAATCAGGTCACCCTCCGCGCGCCCTACATCCTGGACGCCACCGAGCTGGGCGACCTGCTGGCGTTGGCCCAGGTGGAGCATGTCATCGGCGCGGAAAGCCAGGACGAGACCGGGGAGCTCCACGCGGTCCCCGGCCCGCCCCAGCCCCTGGACCAGCAGGCCGTCACCTGGTGCTTTGCCCTGGACTACCTGCCCGGCCAGGATCACACCATCGACCGGCCGCGGGACTACGACTTCTGGCGCAGCTACCAGGCGGATTTCTGGCCAGGACCCCAGTTGGGCTGGAAGGACGTACATCCCCAGACCCTGGAGACGCGCCACCGGGGGATCTTCTTCGGCCCCCAGCAGAACCGCCGCGGGCAGCGGACGCCCGGCGACTTCTGGCACTACCGGCGCATCCTCTACCAGGGCCACTTCCAGCCCGGCTTCTACGCCAGCGACATCACCCTGGTCAACTGGCCCCAGATCGACTACTGGCTGAAGCCGCTGGTGGGTGTCTCCGCCCAGGAGCAGGAAGCAGCCCTGGAGGGCGCCAGGCAACTCAGCCTCTCCTTCCTCTACTGGATGCAGACAGAGGCGCCCCGCCACGACGGCGGCTACGGCTACCCGGGCCTGCGCCTCCGCGCGGATGTGGTGGGCACCTCCCACGGCCTGGCCAAGTACGTCTACGTCCGGGAGAGCCGGCGCATCCGGGCCGAGTTCACCGTGCTGGAGCAGCACGTGGGCGTGGAACAGCGGAGTGGGCTGGTGGGCGCGGAGCTTTTCCCCGACAGCGTAGGCGTAGGCAGCTACCGCATCGACCTGCACCCCAGCACCGCGCCCCGCACCTACGTGGACATCAGCAGCTATCCGTTCCAGATTCCCCTGGGCGCGCTGATCCCCGTCCGGGTGGAGAACCTGCTGCCCGCCTGCAAGAACCTGGGCGTCACCCACATCACCAACGGCTGCTATCGCCTCCACCCGGTGGAGTGGAACATCGGCGAGGCGGCCGGCGCCCTGGCCGCCTACTGCCTGGAAAAGGGGGTGACACCGCGCCAGGTACGCAACACGGAAGCCCACCTGACGGACTTCCAGGACTTGCTGGAGACGAAGCTGGGCTTTGTGCTCCAGTGGCCGGAATACGCGCGGATCACCCCCCGGTGACCGGGGATGCGTTTCCCTTTTGGGGGCGGGGACGGGTTCAGAACCCGCCCCTACGCCCAGGGGAGCGGCACCCCCAGGCGCTCGCTCGCAGCCCGGGCCGCGGCCTGCTCCATCTCGCCGTAGCGGATCCCCTCCTGGCGATACTGGGCCATGCGCTCCTCCTCGATGGCGCCTGGCAGCAGGGCCCGGTCATAGCCTGGCATGGGCTGATAGGTCTCCCGGATGTCCCGCACCATGCGGTCCACTTCGGCCCGGAAGACAGCCTCAGGCACCACCGAGTCCACGTGGATGGCCAGCACCATGCCGCCGTTGCGCGCGTTGGGATAGCGCTGGCGGATCTCGTCCGACAGGGTGAAGCCCGTGAGGCCGCCCCCCATCAGGCTGGCCACCGCGCCATAGCCGATGCTCTTGAAGAAGGCCGCCGGTATCAGGGAAAAGAGGGCTTCATACTCGGGCCCCCGCTGATCATCGGCCAGGATGCAGGTGGCCGCGTCCAGCACCACGGGCGGCTCCTGGCCCGAGGGGATGGCGAAGCAGATGGGTGGGTTGCCGAAGTAGCCCAGGTAGGCGTTGGGGTTGGGGCCGCCGCCGTCGTTGCCAAAGCGCCCCTGGTCCCGGTAGCCCTGGACCGAGAAACCGATGCAGCCGGCTTCCATGCACATGCGGGCATAGTGGCCGGCCGAGCCGTAGTGGCCGATGTAGCGTACCAGGCCCATACCGATGCCCACCTCTTTGGCCTTGGCGATGGCCGCTTCGGTGGCCCGCACCATGGGCAGGTAGCCCAGGGTGCCATCCCCGTCGATGACCACCGCGGTGGGCGTCTCGTGGACCTGCCGAATCTGGGGCCGGGGGTTCAGGCGCCCCTCCTCAAAGGCCCGGCAGTAGTGGTTCACTGTGCGGGTGCCGTGGCTGCGCACCCCCCGCAGATCGGAGTTGACCAGCAGGCGGCTGATGAGGGCGGCGTGGTCGGGCTCCAGCCCCACCTTTTCAAAACAGGCGGTGGCAAAGGCTAACAGCCGCTCTTCCGACACCAGCACGAAGGTTTCAGGCGGACGGTTCATGGCGAAACTCCTTCTAGAATTGGTTCAGGGAGAATGGGAGAGAATGTCGGTATGTCGGGGTTCCCCCATCATTATCCCATCCCAGGAGAAAAAAGGGGAAGTTTCGGAGCTCCTACCGGGTACTTTTGCGAATGGTGCCCCATGTACTAGAATGGATCTGCCGTTCCTTTCGTCGCAAGGTCCCGTGCCTGGCAGCCGACCCTGTAGCCTCCATCCGCGCCACGGCACACCACCTGGCGCCATGCTCACAGGAGCCATCAGCCTATGTTCACCCTGGAAAATGATACCCTCGCGGTCTCCATCCTGGATCCCGAGAACGACCTGGACCGGTGTGGATCCCGCTACTGTGTGGGCGGCTACATCTACCAGGTCACCGACCGGAAGCGGGGGCCCCTGCTCAGCGGCCCCCAGTACCCGGACCCCTTTCCCGACGTTTTCGACGGACAGGGCGCGCCGGACATGTTCGTGGCTGCGCTGGGGGCAGATGCCGCCCCTGTGGGCGGCGAGGTGGGCGTCATCGGCGTGGGCCGGGTGCGCCGCAGCAGCCCGGTGGAGCCTTTCTCCGTCCGCCACAACCCACACGTGATCGAATTCGTCCCCTGGACGGTGGAGGCCGGCCCGACGGCCATCACCATGGCCACCGGGCACACCTTTGGCCCCTGGGCCTACCGCTTGACCCGCCAGGTGGAACTCCACGGGCGCACCCTCCTATCGCGAACCCACATCCAAAGCCTGGGGGAAGCCCCCTTGCCCATCGTCTGGTTTGCCCATCCCTTCTTTCCCTGGCCGGCCGGTCCGGAAATCTGTCGCTTTTCCATACCTGTCAACCTGCCCGAGCAAGAGGCAGCCAGGAGCGGCTACTACCTGGACGACGCCGGCTACATCTGCCGCAAATCCGACTACGACTGGGCCCGGGGCTGCTACCAGGCCCTGGACTTCCGCCCCACCGGCGACCCCCTGGTGGTGGAACAGCGCCACCCGGTGCTCGGCCGGGTGACGGCGGAAACCGACTTTCCGCCGTCCTTTCTGCCCATCTGGGGCAATGACCGCACGTTCTCGTTTGAGCCCTATTTCCAGACAGAACTGGCCCGGCATGAAGCGGCCACATGGTCCATTCGCTACCAGTTCTAGGTTCGACCTGTCTCGTCCGGAGCACCATCCCCCATGGCCACCATTCAGCTCGTTAACATCACCAGAACCTTTACTCGACCTGCCCCTACCCGACCCGGCGCCGAGAATGGCACCGGGAACGGCACTGGCACGTTGACAGGGCCGATCCGGGCCCTGGACCAGGTGAACCTCACCATTCCCGATGGCACCACCCTGGCGGTGTTGGGTCCTTCGGGCTGTGGCAAGAGCACCCTGCTGCGGGTGATCGCCGGCCTGGATCGGGAATACCAGGGCACCGTGCTCTACGATGGCCGCCCCATGGAAGATGTGCCGCCCAAGGAACGGCATATCGGCATGGTCTTCCAAAACTACGCCCTCTATCCCCACTTCCACGGCCACGGCAACCTGGCCTTCTTCTTCCGGCTGCGCCGAACCCCGGATCGGGAGACGGAGGAACGGATCCGCATCACGTCGGAGATCATGGGCATCGGCTTCCGCCAGCTGCTGGGCCGCAAGCCTGGCACCCTCTCCGGCGGCGAACAACAGCGGCTGGCCATCGGCCGGGCCATTGTGCGCAACCCCCAGCTGTTCCTGTTCGACGAGCCCCTCTCCAACCTGGACGCCCGCCTGCGGGTCCAGACGCGGATCGAGATCAAGCGGCTCCTGCGCCAATTCGGCATCACCGCCGTCTACGTCACCCACGACCAGGTCGAAGCCTTCACCCTGGGCGACCAGATCGCGGTTATGCGGCAGGGGCGCATCGAGCAGGTGGGCGACTATGCCACCCTGCGGGAGAAGCCAGCCAGCACCTTTGTGGCCAGCTTCCTGGGAAGCCATCCCATGAACCTGATCCCCGGCGGCCTGGTCAGCGACGGCGTGCTGGTCATCGCCGGCCAGCAGATTTCCCTGCCGCCTTGGGTACAGAACCAGGTCCACCAGGGACAGGCCCTGACCCTGGGCGCCCGGCCCGAGGCCGCCTGCTGGAAGAAGGCCGGCGGGGGGCTGGCCCTGCAGGGGGTGGTGGAAGTGTTGGAACCCGACTTCGCCCAGCGCACTCAGGTGGTCTATTTGCGGGTGGGCTCCCGGCTGGTGGCAGCCGCTGCTACCATGGACGATTTCCTGCTCCTGGGGCAGGAGGTAACTGTCTACTTCCCCCAGGAGGCCCTCTTCTGGTTCGATGAAGCCAGCGGCCGGCGGCTGGCCCCTTGAGTGACAGCCCAGGACAGGGCCCGCCGTCCATTTGCGATGTGCCCAAGCAGGCGCAGCTCGTAGCTGCGCAGCCGTCGCCCTCCCGTCACCCGCCTGGGCTGGTGAAACCGTGCGGCCGGAGGCACACCTACGGCCAGCAAGGACGACGGTACCCCGTCGATCCGGCCACCTCCGGCGGGCCGGAGACCCGCCCTACGTATCCGTCGCGTCCAATCCGCGCGAATGACAGCCCTGGCGGTACCGGGCGGGGCAAGCCCCGCCCCGACGAAAACGGGCACCCCGTCGTAGGCGCAGCTCGTAGCTGCGCAGCCCTCGCCCTCCCTTCACCCGCCTGGGCTGGTGAAACCGTAATGACAGCCCCACCATCAGGCCGCCTGGCCTCACCTTTGCAAGGGAATGCCCATGACCACCCGCAACCTCAGTCCCCAGCAGATGTTCATCGCCCTGGCCCGGGAACATCGGCCCACCCATGCCTTCTCGGCCGCCGATGCCGAGGGTTTCCAGCACTGGAAAGCAGAGACCCTGCCCAAGGTCCTGGCCACCCTGGGCGATCCACCCCCGCCTGCCCCACCCGAACCCGAGCTCCTGGCCGAGTGGGAGGAGCGGGGCCTGCGCCGCCAGCGCTGGATCCTCAACGTCCAGCGCCATCTGGCCGCGGTGCTGCGCATCAACTGGCCCCTGGATCTCCAACCCGGCGAGCAGCGCCCGGCCATCCTCTGTTGCCATGGCCACGGCCCCTTCGGCAAGGAGCCGGTCATGGGCAACCGTTCCAGCCCGGCCCTGCAGGAGAACATCCAGCGCCACAACTACCACTACGGGGAAGTCATGGCCCAGGCCGGCTTCGTCACCTACGCCATCGACTGGATCGGCTTCGGCGAGCGCAATGACGCCAACAAGCCCAATGCCCGCTCCATGCACGGCGAGCGTCGGGACTGGTGTAACCTCTACTACCTCCACGCCACCATGTTGGGCATGACCTCCCTCTCCATCAACGTAGCCCATGGCAAAGCGGCCACCGACGTGGTGGCATCCATGCCCGGTGTGGATCCGGAACGCCTGGGGGTGATGGGTTTGAGCGGCGGCGGCACCATGGCCCTGTGGATGACTCTGTGCGACGAACGCTTCAAGGCCACGGAGATCATCTGCTACAGCGACCTCTTCGAGGATTTCGGCATTCGGGACATCAACTACTGTGGCATGCAGGTGGCGCCGGGCCTCTTCAAGCTGGTCAACCTGCCGGATCTCCAGGGGCTCATTGCACCCCGGCCCCTGCTCATCGACATCGGGGCCAACGACACCTGCTTCCTGGTGGATTCTGCCCTGCGCTGCTACCGGCGGCTGGCCCACATCTACCAGACGGCCGGCGCGGCGGAGATGCTGGAGCTGGATCTCCACCCCGGCGAGCATGGCTGGGGTGGCAACAAATCCCTGGCCTTCTTTCGCCGCCACCTGGGGTGACGTGGCCGGGGAAGAGAGGCAGGGGCGCTGCCCATTTCCATCTGGAAAGCCGCCGGGCACCCCCTTTCCTTGGTCCAGGCCCCGGCATCCGATATAATACAGGCAGGCCATTCCCGGGAATGGCGGCTCATTTCCACCCACTCCACCTGGAAAGCATACGCCAACCATGAACATCCTCGTCACCGGCGGCAGCGGCCGCATTGGCCGCTACGTGCTGCGCGAACTGGCCGCCGCCGGCCATCACGTCACCAATGTGGATCTGGCCCCGGCGCCAGAAGAGCCGGGCACCTTCCTGCGGGTCGATCTCACCGACGCCGGCGAGGTCTACCAGGCCCTGGCCCGGGCCAAAGCCGAAGCCGTCGTCCACCTGGGCGCCTGGGCCAACGCCGGCATGGTGCCCGATGCCCGCACCTATGGCGACAACGTCCGCGGCACCTATCACGTCTTCCAGGCCTGTGCGGACCTGGGCATCCGCCGCATCGTGGCTGCATCCAGCGCCCAGGTCTACGGCTTTGCCGCTGCACCACCCCACTACGTGCCCGTGGATGAGGAGCACCCCCTGCGGCCGGTGAACAGCTATGCGCTCTCCAAAGTGGTGGGCGAGCAGGTGGCGGACTATTTCGTGGCCAACTTTGGCCTGACCATCCTCTCCTTCCGCTTCATGGGCGTGCGGCCCCCAGCCCAAATCGGGCCAGAGATCGAGGCCATGGCAGCCGATCCGGCCAGTGGAAGCTGGCTGCTCTGGACCCGCACCGACGCCCGGGACGCGGCCCTGGCCTGCCGGCTGGCGCTGGAAACCCCCGACGTCCCCAGCGGGCCCTACAACATCACCGGCGCCCGGGTGGTGCTTTCCGTACCCAGTCGGGAACTGGTAGCCCGTCATTTTGGCGACCAGACCGAGATCCGGGAAGGACTCGACGGCCACCAATCTCCCCTGAGCTGCGCCCGGGCCCGGGAAGCCTTCGGCTATCGCCCCCGCTACCTCTGGTCGGAAACGCTCCGCCACCCGGAAACCGACTGAAGCCACGTCGGCAGCCATCCTCAGGGCCTCAGAAGTTTTTTAACGCAAAGGCGCAAAGACGCAGAGAATCTCAGGAGAGAATTCCTGTAATCAGCGTTCATCTGCGTGAGCCAGCGTCCTGTTTGACCTTTTTGCAGTAGAGTCAAGATTTCCACAGCAAGGATTTCCACAGCGAGGAGAGAAGCCACAGCCATGAAAATTGTAGACATCACTGTCCAGACCTTTCGCTATACGTCCAACATTGTGCGGGACAGCGAAGGCCACGCCCACCCTGGCCCCGAACACGAGGCCACCCAGTCTCTACTCACCATTCATACCGACGAGGGCGTCCAGGGCTACTGCTTCGGCAACATTCCCCGAAGCACCCTGGAAAGGCTGATCAAGCCCATGCTGGTGGGAGAGGATCCCTTCTACCGGGAGCGGATCTGGCAGGCCCTCAAGGAGCGGCAGCGCCTGAACCTGGCCACCCTCCACGACAAGGTCCTCACGGTCATCGACATGGCCCTGTGGGACCTGGCCGGTCGCGCCCTGGGACAGCCGGTCCACAGGCTGCTGGGCGCCATGCGGGACAAGGTGCCGGCCTACGCCAGCACCATGTGCGGGGACGACCTGGAAGGGGGCCTGGCCACGCCGGAGGACTACGCCCGCTTCGCCGAATGGTGCGTCAAGGAGCGGGGCTACCCGGCCTTCAAGCTCCACACGTGGCAGCCCCCCTACCCCAACGCGCCCAGCGTCAAGCGGGACCTGGAGGCCTGCGCCGCGGTGCGGGAGGCCGTGGGCCCGGACGTGCCGCTCATGCTCGATCCCTTCCACTACTACAGCCGGGAGGAGGCCCTGCAGCTGGCCAAAGGGCTGGAAAAGCTCAACTACTACTGGATGGAAGAGCCCATGGACGAGCACAGCATGTCGTCCTATGTTTGGCTATGCGAAAACACCTCCCTCCCCATCTGTGGGCCGGAGACCGCCGAGGGCAAGATGTTCACCCGGGCCGAATGGATCAAGTACGGCGCCTGCGACCTGGTGCGGGGCGGCGTGGGCGATGTGGGCGGCATCACTCCCCTGATCAAGATCGCCCACCTGGCGGAAGCCTTCGGCATGCGCATGGAGGTCCACGGCGGCGGCCCTGGCAACCTCCACGTCCTCTGCGCCATGGGCAACCCCGGTGAGTTCTACGAGCGGGGCCTGCTCCACCCCTTCATCGACTACGAGCAGCCCAAGCCCTGGCTCAACCGCCTGGATGACCCCATGGACGACGAAGGCTTCGTCCACGTTTCCCAACTGCCCGGGCTGGGGCAGGATATCAACTTTGACTACATCCAGGATAACCTGGTGGAGTGACGAGTCAACAGCTTGCCCATTCCGGCACCGAGCCAGGGGGTAGATCATGGAAAAAATCAACCATCAGGTGCTCTTTGTGGAGCGGGGACTTGTCAGGCTAGAGTCCTGCCCAGTGCCCGTACCCGGGCCAAGGCAGGTGCTGATCCGCACTCGAGTCAGCCTCATCAGCCCCGGCACCGAACGAGCCTGGCTACTGGGCCTGCCCAACACCCCAGCCACCTATCCCCAGCGCGCTGGCTACAGCAATATCGGCCAGGTGGTGGCCTGTGGACCTGAGACAACTGGCTGGCAACCAGGCCAGCGGGTGGCCAGCCCGGCGCCCCACGCCCGCCTGGTGGTCATGGATGCAGCCCGCTGTGTCCCGGTGCCGGACGGGCTGGCAGATGAAGAAGCGGTCTTCTTCAACCTGGGCTCCATCGCGGCCCAGGGCGTGCGCAAGGCCCGCATCGAGCTGGGCGAACCTGTGGCGGTGCTCGGTGCCGGTCTCATTGGCCTGCTGGCCCTGCAACTATCCCGCCTTAGCGGCGCCCTGCCAGCCCTTAGCATTGACCAAAACACCCATCGCCTGGAGTTTGCCCGGCAGGTGGGTGCGGACGCGGTCCTGACGCCTAACCACGATCTGGAAGAGCAGCTGGCTGTCCTCTGCGATGGACCGGGCGCAGCCGCAGTGATCGAGGCCACCGGCCATCCCCAAGCCATCCTGACCGCGCTGGCGCTGGCTCGGCCTTTCGGTCGGGTAGTTCTGCTGGGCAGCACCCGGGGCGAGACGGATCACGTCAATTTCTACCGAGACGTCCACAAAAAGGGGCTAAGCCTCATCGGCGCCCACGATAGCGCACGCCCGGGCCACGACTCTGCGCCCCAATGGTGGACCCGTCGAGACGATCAGCATGCTGTCCTCAAGTTCATGGCGGCTGGACGCCTGCAGGTGTTACCGTTAATTACCCATCGCTTCTCTTGGGACGAGGCGGAGCAGGCCTACGACCTGCTCATCCACTGGAACCTGGATGCGCTGGGCATACTGTTGAAGTGGTAGTCAGGCTCGTTGAACCCTAGCCACTGAGCCCTGTTCATTGACCGGCATCCGGGGAGCTGCTATACTGCCCTCTGTGAGGATAGCGACCTGAATAAGCGGTGTGGCCTATCGGGGCAATGCTGACGAAGGGCCATCCGCAATGACTCTACTCCGCAACCCACAGAGCCAACCCAACACAGAGGAGTACGAAGAGATGCAATACGAAACCCTGCCGGATGGCACCCAGATCCCGGTCCTGGGGTTGGGGACTTGGGGCATCGGCGGCGGTCATGTGGCCGACCGCAGCCAGGATGCCCACTTCGTGGAGATCCTGCAACGGCTGATCGACATGGGCTATACCCACATCGACACGGCCGAGAGCTACGCCCAGGGCCACGCCGAAGAGCTGGTGGGGGTGGCCATCCGAGGCACGCCCCGGGAAGAGATCTTCATCACCACCAAAGTGGCCAAGGAACACCTGGGCTACGACGACGTCCACAGGGCCATCGACGGCAGCCTGCGCCGCCTGGGGGTGGATTATGTAGACCTCTACCTGATCCACTGGCCCAATCCCGCCATCCCCTTGCCCGAGACCTTCCGGGCCCTCAACGAGCTGACCGCCGATGGCCGGGTGAAGCGGGTGGGCGTGAGCAACTTCGACGTCCCCCTCATGCAGGAGGCCATGGCCCTCTCCGACACGCCCATCGCCACCAACCAGGTGCGCTATAACCTGCTCAGCCGGGAGAATGTGGCCAACGGCGTCCTGGCCTTTTGCCAGGAGCAGGGCATCGTCCTCACCGCCTATTCGCCCCTGAAGAGCGACGTGCTAACTCACCCCACGGTGGTGGAGATCGCCCGAGCCCACGGCGCTACACCGGCCCAGGTTGCCCTCAAGTGGCTGATCGACCAACCCAGGGTCATCACCATCCCCAAGTCCAGCGACCTGGAGCATGCCCGGGAAAACATGGACGCCCTTCGGCTGGAGCTCACCGCCGAGGAGACGGAGCGCCTCAACAACCTGCAGGCTTAGTCCGCACCATGAAACAGCCTGACCAACCAAGAGCCTGACCAACCAGAGGAGGAAGCAGGTATGGGACTGTTGGACGGCAAAGTCACCATCATCACCGGTGCCGGGACCGGGATCGGCAAGGGGATCGCCCGGGCTTTCGCCAAGGAGGGGGCCACCCTGGTGCTGGCTTCCCGCAACCGGGAGCGGCTGGAGGAGACGGCCCAGGAAGTCCAGGGGTACGGCGCCACGGCCCGGGTGATCCCCACCGATGTGACCGACGAAGGCCAGGTGGTGGCCCTGTTCGAGCGCACCGTGGCCGAATTCGGCCGGGTGGACATCCTCATCAACAACTCGGGCGCCTTCGACGGCGGCCCGTTCGAGGAGCTGTCCCTGGAGACCTGGCAGAAGGTCCTCAACGTGAACCTCACCGGCCCCTTCCTCTGTGGCCGGGAGGCCATGAAGATCATGAAGAAGCAGGGCGGCGGCCGCATCATCAACGTGGGCAGCATCTCCGCGCAGATGTGTCGGCCCAACGCCGCGCCCTACAACACCACCAAACATGGCCTGGTGGGCCTGACCAAATCCATTGCGCTGGAAGGACGGGATTACAACGTGGTCTGCAGCATGCTGCACCCCGGGAACGTCCTGACCGAGCGCCGGGCAGCCAGCTCTGCGCCCCAGGATCAGGAGCCCATGATGACCGTGGACGAGCTGGCCACCGTGGCCGTGACCATGGCGGCCCTGCCCCTGCACGTCAACGTGCTGGAAGCCATCGTACTGCCTACCACTCAGAAGTACCTGGGCCGGGGCTGATCAGGTCCGGCCCAAACCCGCCGTTGAACATCGCAGAACCTCTCCACCCCGGTGCCCATGGGACAGGGCATCGGGGCGGAGAGGTTCGCTCTTTCCGGTGAGCGCCTGCCCTCCTGGAGGCTCGCTCCCTTTTGCCATGTTCCTGATCGAACGATCAGCACCTGGCTGTCCCATGGCCGGATGCTCCTTCGCCAGCGTAGCGCGAAAATTCTACCAGCCTGATACGCAAATGGAGATGAAAGAAGGATAAACCATGCAGCAGACGCTTACCTCCGGCGGCTACGTGGCGCTGGTACGGGAAAATCGCAACTTCCGCTACATGTGGCTCGGCCAGATCGTCAGCCTCTTGGGCGACTGGTTCAACCTGGTGGCTTCGGCCTCCCTGGTGGCCAGCCTGACGGGCTCCGGCACCGCAGTGGGCGGCCTCTTTGTCGTCCGGATGCTGGCGCCGTTCCTGGTGAGCCCCCTCGCCGGCGTGGCTGCAGACCGCTACAGCCGGAAGCAGCTCCTGATCGTGACCGACCTCATGCGGGGTGCAGTGGTGCTGGGCTTCCTCCTGGTACGGGATGCGGGCGACATCTGGCTGCTCTACGCCCTTACCGCCCTGCAGCTGGGCATCAGCGGTTTTTTCTTCCCGGCGCGCAATGCCATCCTGCCCGACATCGTGGACCGGGGTGAGCTGGGCGCGGCCAATGCCCTGAGCTCGGCCACCTGGTCGGTGATGCTGGCCCTGGGCACGGCCATAGGCGGCCTGGTTTCGGGCAGCTTTGGCGTCTACCCGGCCTTCATCATCGATGCCCTGACCTTCCTGGGCTCCGCGCTCCTCATCGCGCAGATCCGCCACCACCATGTGCCGGCAGCCGACAGTCGGGGCGGTGTCACCCAGGTCTTCCGCCAGTATGTGGACGGGCTTCGCTACCTGAACCAGCACCGGGATGTGCTCCTTATCGCGGTGCAGAAGGCCATCAACTCCCTGGTCTTCTCCGGCGGCTTCCAGGTGATCCAGGTCATCCTGGGCGAGCGGATCTTTGTCATCGGCGCGGGCGGTGGCATCAGCCTGGGTATCCTGTTTGCCGTCAACGGCGTCGGGACGGGCTTTGGCCCCATCCTGGCCCGGCGGCTCACGGGCGACCGGGAGCGCCCCTTGCGCATCGCCATCGGCGTCTCCTACCTGGTCGCCGCAGCCGGCATTGCCATTTCCGCGCCCCTGCTGAGCTTTGCCATGGTGCTGGTGGGCATGTTCCTGCGGGGCTTCGGCGGCGGCACCATCTGGGTCTTCTCCACCCAGCTCCTGCTCCAGACCGTGCCCGACCAGGTGCGGGGGCGGGTCTTCGCCACCGAGTTCGCGCTCTTCACCCTGGCCAACGCGGTCAGCGCGGCCCTGGTGGGCTGGAGCCTGGACGTCACCGACCTGGGCGTCAGCGGCATCATGGGCTGGATGGCCGTGCTGGGTGCCCTGCCCGGCCTGCTGTGGATGGTCTGGGTCTTCCGTTCCCGGGGAGCCAGCCGCCCGGTGGAACAGGAACCGCTGTCCTGAACAGCCCTGGATCCCTTGTCCGGTATGGAAACCGGATTTACACCCTACGCACCACGTTGTAGCGATGTTGAAGTTCAGGAGGCAGGCCCTGGCGACACAGGCGCACCGCCTGGGGCAGGTGGGCCAGCACGTCCCGGGCGGTCATGCCGTCCTCGCCCATGGCCTGGGCAGCCAGGTCGCCGGCCAGGCCGTGGACAAAGACGCCCTGGCGCACGGCTTCATCCACCGGCAGCCCCAGGCCTGTCATGGCCGCGATGGTGCCGGTGAGGACGTCGCCAGAGCCGGCGGTGGCCATGCCCGAGTTGCCGCTGGTGTTGATGAATACCCGGCCGTCCGGATAGCCCACCAGGGAGTGGGCGCCCTTCAGCACGATGATGGCGTTGAAATCGGCGCAGGCATGTTGCAGGCGCTGGATCCGGTCGGCGAGCAGTTGGGCCGTGCTCAGGCCGGTGAGGCGGGCCATCTCGCCCAGGTGGGGAGTGAAGATGCGGGGGGCCGGCGCCTGGCGGAAAGCCACCCGGTAGCCCTCATCGGCCAGACCGTGGGCCACTGCGGTGATGCCATCCCCGTCCAGCAGCAGGGGTCTGTCGATGGCCAGGGCCAGCTCCCGCACCAGTTGCTGGGTTTCCTCGTGGAGGGAGAGGCCGGGCCCCATGACCACGAAATCCATGCGGCCACAGAGCTCCAGCAGCTCTTCCTTGTTGCCATAGGCCAGGCTGCCGGCGTCGGTGGCCGCCTGGGGAAGGAAGACGATCTCATTGCCCACCGCGGCGATGTGGGGCACCACCGGCGCGGGCGCAGCCAGCCGGGCATAGCCGCCGCCGGCCCGCAGGAAGGACGCGGCTGCGTAGTACGGCGCGCCGTAGTAGTTGGCCGCGCCGGCAATGAACAGGGCCTGGCCGAAAGTTCCCTTGTGGCCGTCGGGGGGACGGGGGGGCAGGGACAGGGGCGTGTGGATGGCGATGGGGAGCTCCGCCCGGTCGTACAGGGCCGGGGGGAAGGAGATGTGGCTCACCCACAGTTCGCCCCCCAGCCCATAGCCGGGATAGAGGAGGTTGCCCACCTTGGGCAGGCCGAAGGTAATGGTGGCCGTGGCCTGAACCGCCACGCCCATCACCTGGCCCGTATCCCCGTTGACGCCAGAGGGGATGTCGATGCTGAAGACCGGCTTGCCGCTGGCGTTGATGTGGGCGATGACTGCCGCGTACAGGCCGGTCACATCCCGGGTCAGGCCGGTGCCCAGCAGTGCATCCACCACAGCGTCGCAGGTGGCCAGGGCAGGGACTGCGCCATCGGCCTGTTCCAGGCGCACCACCTCCAGCCCAAGGCGCCGGGCGGCCTGGTAATTCACAGCCGCCGCACCCTGATAGCGATCCGGGTCGCCCAGGATGAAAACATGGAGCCGCCCCCCCCGGGCGTGAAGCTGGCGGGCCACCACCAGACCATCGCCGCCGTTATTGCCCACGCCACAGAAGATGGCAAAGGTGTGTCCGGCGATCTCCATCCGCCGTTCAATGACCTGACAGGCCGCCAGGCCTGCATTCTCCATCAGCAGGAGTTCGGGAATGCCATATTCCTCGATGGCAGCCCGGTCCATGGCCCGCATCTCCGCAACGGTACTCACTTTCATGGTCTTGCCTCATCGGGGTACAATAGGTTGGCTCACCTGCAAAAAGGGCATTTTTGAACGCAAAGGCGCAAGGACGCAAAGAAACGCAGGAGAGAATGGCCTTCATCCCCTGCGCCCAGGTCACGCAAGGATGCGTGACCTGCGGACTACCCACCGGATCAACATCTCTGGCCTATGGATGACTCCCCTGTAAAAAGGGTCATTCAACCAGAAAGGGACAACAAAAAGGGCCGATCCACAAGGGGTAGCGTAAAATGCTCCTCGGACCGGGCAAACGGAACCATCTGACGCTTGAACCAGGTGAAA